>JASHYY010000219.1 GCA_030042815.1 Thermoplasmata archaeon
AAGCGAAGACAGCAGGTGGAGGTTGGGCGGGTAGATCGCGTCCCTCGGCACCTCGTGCTGCGACGCAAGGGAGCGCGTTCGATCGAGAAGGGCAGAGGCCCTGCTGGAGAGCGACAGCGCGGCGTCCGACGTCGTCGCGTTCGACGCGAGGGCGGAGGCCCCCGTCGCGAGCGGGGCCGCCGTCGTGGCCGCTCGGGGAAGGCCGAGTAGTGTGTCTTGCGGAGCGCTGTCGACGGCCGCCGGGACCGGCGGCGTGGCGCCCGAGGGCGCGGAGGTCGACGAGGCGGTGACCACCGCCGCCGCAGGCCCTCGTGCCGAAGGACCCGCGTGCTCGGGGGCCAGCAGCGTCCCGGCCGGGACGATCGTAAGGGTCGCTACGATCGCGGCGAGCACGACGATCGCCGTCGATCGGTGAGGTGAGTAGCGACCTCGCACGCCCTCGTACCCTCGTCGGCCGTTACGTATCTCCCACCGCCGACCCACCGGTCCCGTCCCGCCGTGCGATCTATTCATGCAGTTCCTCCTCGGACAAGCCCGCCACGCTCGAGATTCGACGCTTGTCGCCAAATCGACACGCGGCCGACGCTCCTGGATTCAAGTCCATTGGATTTTCGACAAGCGCGTTAGTCTATAAGTTTTGGCGGGTCCGCGGGGTCGAGACATGACCCCTCTCCGATCCCATCCCTTCTCGCGTCCGCCCGTGCCCGACGAAGCCTCTCGCGAGGGCCTCACCATGCCGTGGGAACGGGAGCTCCGAGAGGCGGGGACCGCGGGGCCGAACAACGACAGCTTGCCGAGGTCACCCCGTGCGGCTCCGAGGCCTCGTGGGTGCCCCGTGGCAAGGAACGAGGACGGTTCGCTGCCGCCGTCGGCTGTGCTCAGCCGAGGTTCTCTCGGAGGAAGGGAAGCGCGAGCGGAACCGCGAGGTCACTGCGGTGGAACGCACCCAGATGGCCGCCCGTTTCGGGACCTGTCGGGCGACGTGCCTTCGGAGGGAACAGCAATCGGAGCCGAGGGGTGGTCGATCACCGCCGGCGGGTCTTCGGGGACGGGGCGGTCGTCGGTGCCCCTCCGAGGAACTCCTCCGTCCACTTCGCCACGAGGGCGTCCCGTCGGGGCTTGTATACGGTCGAATAGAACTCGCGACCGGAGCGGAGCGTCGCTTCGTCGAACTTCCCGACGAGGTCCATCGCCTCCTGCCAGGCGGTCTCGAAGTGGCGCGGGTCACCGAACCGGACCGCCACCTGTCTGCGAAACGACTCGGGGGTCTGGGTCTCTCCCCCGATGGTGAACATGAGCCCGGGAGCGTCCGGGTCCCGATACGCCTCGTCGCCGCCGAGGGAGTACAGATTCGCCTCGGGGCCGGGCGCCGGTGCGGGCGCCCCCGGCGTCGCGGAGGGGGCGGCGCCGCGGAACCCCCGCTTCGCCGCGGCGTAGAAGATCGCGCGATTCAGGCCCCACGACAGCGCGGCGTCCTCCGGGAGACCGAGCGTGCGGGCCCGGGCGGCCTGCAAGGTCGCCATCACCGTGAACCGCGTGATCCGGCGGACGGGCGCCGCGGGCATCGACCCGACGCAGTAGCGGCACGGGCGGATAACGGGCCGGAGCCCCGTCCTCGCCGGAGCCGCGCCGGACGCCCGGCGAGGGCGCCTCCGTCGGCGGCCGGGCGACCGTTAAACCTCCGACCGGTTATCGACGGCACCGCATGATCCACGCCGAAAACCTCACCAAACGGTTCGGCGACCTCACCGCCGTGGACCACGTCTCGCTCGACGTCCGGGAGGGCGAGGTCTTCGGCTTCCTCGGCCCGAACGGGGCCGGCAAGACCACGACGGTCCGGATGCTCTCGGGCCTGATCTCGAAGTCGGCCGGGAGCGCGGTGGTGGCGGGGTGCGAGGTCGGGAAGGAGGCCGATGCCCTCCGCCTCCGGGAGCAGATCGGGATCCTCCCCGAGAACGTCGGGCTCTACGAGGGCTCGAGCGCCTACGAGAACCTCGAGTACTTCGGTCAGCTCCACCGGATGGATCCGACGGCCCTGCGATCGAACATCGAGCGGCTCCTGCGGACGATGGACCTCTGGGAGAAGAAGGACGTTCGCGTCGAGACGTTCTCGAAGGGGATGAAACAGAAGCTGGCGATCGCGCGGACGCTCGTCCACGACCCGGTGCTCCTCTTCCTGGACGAACCGACGGCGAACCTCGACCCCGAGGCCGCGAAGATGGTCCGGGAGACGATCCTCGCGCTCCGTCGGGAGCGGAGGACGATCTTCCTCAACACCCACAACCTCGACGAGGCCCAGCGGGTCTGCGACCGCGTCGGGATCCTGCGGACCCGCCTCCTGACGGTCGGCTCGCCCCGCGAGCTCGAAGCCGGCCTGCACGGGCGCCGGACCGTCGTTCGCCTCGAACGGGCCACGGAGACGCTCGCGCGGGCCGTGCAGGACCGGATCGGACCCCGACCGGTCGAGGTCTCCGGGGACCGCCTCCTGATCGACGTCGAGGACCCGGACCGGGAGAACCCCGAGATCGCGGCCGCGATCGTCGCCGCCGGGGGACGCATCCTCGAGCTGACCCAGCCGTCGGCCTCCCTCGAGGAGGTCTACCTCAAGCTCGTCCACGAGGGGGCGGCCGGCTCGTGAGGCTCTCGCAGGCCTGGGTCGTCGCGCGCCACGAGCTCCGTCAGCTCCGCCAGCGGCGCGGCATCCTGGTCGGCCTCATCGCGTTCCCCGTCGGGGTGGGCCTCGGCTTCCCCGCGCTCGTGGACCTCCAGCTGGTCCCGCACGGGGGCCCGGACCCGGGCAGCTGGGCTCCGATGTACCTCAATGCGTTCGCCTTCTGGTTCGTCATCGGCGCCGCGTCCCTCCCGACCACGATCGCGTCGTACAGCATCGTCGGGGAGAAGGTCTCGAAGAGCCTCGAGCCGCTCCTCGCCACCCCGACGACCGACGGCGAGATCCTGCTCGGAAAGGCGCTCGGCGCGCTCCTCCCGACCCTCTTCGCGATGTGGCTCGGCGCCGCGCTGTACCAGGGCCTCATCGACGTCGGGACCGTCGGCGCGTTCGGCTATCTCTACTACCCGAACTGGCAGATGGCGGT
This sequence comes from Thermoplasmata archaeon, assembly GCA_030042815.1. Lineage (GTDB taxonomy): Archaea > Thermoplasmatota > Thermoplasmata > Lutacidiplasmatales > UBA184 > Lutacidiplasma. The sequence goes on from JASHYY010000219.1 coordinate 3,096, forward strand.
GGAGCTGTTCGTCGCGGCTCCGCTCGTGGCCCTCGTCGCCATCGAGGCGTCCGTCATCATCTCCTCCCGGGTCACGGACTTCCGGTCGGCGCAGCAGTACGCGAGCGTCCTCCTGCTGCCGATGATCATCATCTACGTCGCGGCCGAGATCGTCCTTCCGCTCAACGCCGTCAATCTGCTGCTCCTCTCGGGCATCTTCGCGCTCGTCGCGCTCGCCCTCTACCGGGTGAGCCTGAGGGCGTTCCGCCGCGACGAGATCCTGACCCGGTGGAAGTGACCCCCGCCGCCGCGGACCCCGACGGTGAGGGGTTTCGGCCCGACGTCAGACCGGCAGCGGCCGACCGTCCACCTCGACCGACGCACCGGCGTTGATCGCCCAGCCGAAGAACGGGGAGGCGTTCTTGCCGCCCCAGAACCGGTTCCCTCCGACGGAGACCATCACGGCCCCGCGCTCGAGGTCCTCGACCTGCGGGGTGTCGTGGAGCTCGGGATTGAGGCCGATCGCGAGGAACCCCGGCCGGTCGCGACCCTTCCCGCCGGATCGGTACCCCTGTTCGAACCGTTCGCCCCCCTGCGCGAACTCGAACTCGGTGAGCTTTCCCCCGCGGAAGTGGAACACGGCGCCGGTCGCCTTTCCGCCGTCGTAGTAGCAGGTCCGGTTCGCGACGAGCGTGCCGTCCGCCGCCGACTCGTCCAGCGCCACGCGCACCGCCCCGGCGGGGAGGTTCGCCAGGAGGTCGTACGGGCGCACCGGGTCGTTCAGGCGGGGTCGCCCGACCTGGGGGACGGCCTTCCGATGGACCAGCCCGACGGTGACATCGGTCCCGTCGTCGTTCCGGATCCGCAGTCGCTTCCCGCGCTCGAGGGCGCGGGCGATCGGCGTCGCCGTCCGCTCGAGCACGCGGGGTTCGACGATCGTGGCCCGGACCAGCTGGTCCGTCCACGTGTCCGCGTCCACGCCGTAGGCGCGTTCGAGCGTCGGAAACGGACGCCCGAGCTCGAGGCGCACGCCGCGGACGCCGGCCTTCCTCGCGGTGGAGTACCAGCTCTCGTTGAACGCGAACAGGCGGTTGAGCTTCGCCGGGGGGAGGGCGTCTATCCGGACCCGGTCTCCCGGGCCCCACATATGGACGTAGACGTCCGCTCGGGCGAGCGCGGCCCACTCGTGCGGGGCCGCCTTCCCGAGCACCCCGATCTCCCCGGCGTCGACGCTGTCCCAGTAGGCGCTCTCGTCGTCGTACGGGACGAGCGGGAGCGCGCCGAGACGGCGCGCCTCCCGCGCGAACGCGACCGCCCACGGGAGCGTGTGGGTCCACGCTTCGACGATCACACGTTCTCCGGGGCGGACGCGGAGATTTCGGGTCAAGACCGAGCGCGCGAGACGAGATCGGACCTCATCGGAGACCGGGGACGACGGCATGGCCCCGGGACGGCCGGTCGCTATTTCAGGGCGGTGATATACTCTCGTTCCCCGTCGCGCTCAAATCCCCGGGAACGACCCACGGGCGCCGACCGCACGAGTACTCGGGACCCGCACCGCCCGGTCGCGCGACCGGATTTCGGGGTCATCCGGCCGTCGGGGCCACCGCGGGCGCGAGCGCCCGCGCGAGAGGAGCCAGCACCGTACGCCAGTCGCCGACGAGCCCGACGTCCACCCGCGAGAACAATGGCTCGTCGGGATTCGAGTTGATCCCCACGACGACCCGGGCCCGTTGGGCGCCGACCAGGTGGTTCGCCTTTCCGCTCGCACCGACGGTGAGATACAGGTCCGGGGCGACCGAACGGCCGGTCAATCCGACCTGGAGCTGGGGCGGCACCCAGCCGGAATCCACCACGCGGCGGGTCGCCGCGAGGGCGGCCCCCAGCGGCCGAATGGCGTCGAGGACCTCCGCGATCCCTTCGGGCCCCCCGACCCCCATCCCGACCACGACGACGGTTCGTGCCCGGGCGAGGTCCCCGTAACGGGCCTCGTGCTCGCGTCCGGTCCCCGTGCGCACCACCCGGTCGGGAGCGACGATCGGCGGCAGGAGAGCGACGCGGAACGCCGAGGCCTCCCGGTCGAACTCGGCCCCCGCGAACGCGCCCGTCCGGACCGTGGCGAGCGCGGGTCCGCGACGGGTCTCGACGTCGGCGACCTGGCGGCCCCCGAACGAAGGCTTGCGGAAGACGAGCGACCCGTTCGACGCGAGGGCGAGCCCGACCGCGTCGCCCGTCAGCCCGAGTCGCCGCCGCGCGGCGAGGCGGCCGGCGAGCTCCCGCCCCCACGGCGTGCTCCGCACGAGCAGACCCGCCGCGGTCGGACCCGCGTCCAGGAGCGGGACGACGGAGCCGCTCACGGATTCCGGGGACCGCCAGCCGTCCGGTCCTGCCGACCAGTATGCTCGGGACGCCCCGGCCCGCGCCAACCGGAGCGCGTCACGGTCGGTCCAGGGACCGAATCCCACCACCGACGGGTGGAGCGGGAAGGGGAGTCGCCACACCTCGGAGACCAGGGGGAGCGCCTCGGAGTCGACCCCGCCCTCGGGACGGCCGACAAAGACGAGCACCTCGCCCTCCGGACCCGGTTCCTCCGTCGGCCGACGAATCGCCGGCCCGGCCGGACGGGGTCGTGCGAGGAGCGCTCGCACGCGCTCGGTCGCCGCGTCGACCTCCGTCGCGACCGTCGCGCGGAAGAGCCGGGGCTCCCGGGACGGGGCTTCGTCCTCGAGTCGTACGACCCTCGTCGGAGACCCCGACGCACCGACCTCGCCGGGAGAGAGGCCGAGGTCCTCGAGCGTGAGGACCGAGAAGGGCCGACGCGCCGCCGCCTCTCGGGCCTCCGGTGAGGCTGCCCTCATCTTCACGATCTTCTCCCCCACGGAGACGACGCACGGAAGTCCGACCTCGTACCGGGCCCACCCGTCGTCCGTGTCGGCGACGACGCCGAGGCGCCCGGAGCCGAGCGGCTCGATCCGCCGGGCTCCGTCGACGTACGGCAGGCCCAGGTTCTCGGCGAGCTCCGCCGGGACCTGCCCTGTGGAGGAGTCCGTCGTCCACCGGCCCGCCAGGACGAGGTCCGGCGCCAGCGGGCGCACGGCCGCCGCGAGGGCGCGGGCGGTGACGAGCGTGTCGGAGCCCGCGAAGCGCGGGTCGGAGAGGAGGTAGCCGCGAGCGGCCCCCATCGCCATCGCCTCGAGGAGGGGCCCCCGAGCCTCGGCCGGACCGAGGCTCACCACATCGGGGAGCTCGTCCGGGCCCGCGAGCGAGGCAGCCACGAGGACGGCCCGGGCGTCGAACGGGTTGAGGAACAGCTCGGTTCCGGCGCGTCGCGCCGTCCTCGACTCGGGGTCGAACGGCATCCGGTCGAGGTCCGGCACCGCCTTGACGAGCACGACGACCCGCACCGAGACCGCTCCCGCGCCGGCGGAACCTCGAGAGGTATAAGGGACGGCCCGCCGCCCGGGCTCGGGGCCGGCCGACGCTGGCCGCAGACGATTTGCCGTACCGGACCAGTGGCCGGGACGCATGACGCTGTGGGAGACCGACTACTGTTTCCGCGTGACGCTGCCGGCCTCGTGCGCCCGGGCGTATCGCTGGGCGACCGATTACCGGGCGGGCGACCTCGAACTGATGGGGATCGCCGGCCGACGCCACGTCGAGCACTTCTCCGACCGGACGGTCCTTCTGACCGACCGGTTGCGCACGCCGCGGGGCCCGGTGACGAAGGTGAAGCTGGTCCACCTGATCCCCGAGCGGTTCGCCTGGACCGCGACCCACCTCGCCGGTCCGATCCGGCACTCCCAGTTCCTCTACGAGCTCGAACCGGCGGGGCGGAACCGGTGCCGCCTGCGGTACACCGGCCTTCAAATCGACCACGTGCGCGGGCGGCCCGGGGCGGCGTTCCGGGCGGCCCGGACGAAGGAGCTCGCCCGGGAGGACTCCGCCGCGTGGCGCCGGCTCGCCCGCGCCCTCGGTCGCGACCGGGACGCCTGACGCAGAAACGCCGGTGCGGGGACCGCCACCGACCCCGTCGCTCCGAGGTGCGTGAACGTCGGAGGGTTCGGCTCCGAGGACCCTCGGCGGGGGGGTCTTTACGGTACGGGGACATCGACCGTCGCGATGCCTCGCTCCGTCGCCCTCCTGCGGGCCGTCAATCTCGGCGGCGGGACGAGCCTTCGCATGGAGGCCCTCCGCGCCACCCTCGACGCGTCGGGGTTCGGCCCGGCGGGCACGGTCCTCCAGTCCGGAAACGTCGTCCTCTCCCCCCGGGTTCGGGCAACCGCCTCGACCGAGGAGCGGCTCGAGCGGCTGCTCGCCTCCTCCTTCCGCCTCCGGACGGACGTGTTCGTCCGGTCCGCGGAGGAGTGGCATCGGATCGTCGGGGAGAACCCGCACCCGGACGCCGCGCGCGATGACCCGAGCCACCTGACGGTCCTGGTGGCGCGGTCCGCCGCGCCCGAGGCGCGCTGGACCGAGCTGGCCCGGCAGATACCGGGACGGGAAACCGTTCGGGCCGCCGGACGGAACGCGTACGTGGTCTATCCGGACGGTATCGGCCGTTCCTGGCTGACGCTCGACCGGATCGAACGGACCCTGGGCGTCCGCGGGACGCTCCGCAACTGGAACACCGTCCTCAAGGTGGACGCTCTTCTCGGTCCCACCTAGCGCCCTCGGACCGGCCTCGGGGTCGGCGCGTCGTTCGCCCACGTCTCCGGAGGGCGCGACCGGGCCCGACCTCCGCTTCGGCCCGCATCCAGGGCGAAGCCTACATGGCCGTCGGGCCTTCCCGCCGAGCGGAGAGCGGACCCGCGTGACGACCGTCGTCCTCGGACCGGAGGAGGTGCGGCGCGCGCTCCCGTACTCCGAATGCATCCCCGCGGTCGACGCGGCGCTTCGGCAGCTCGCGCGAGGGAACGCCCAGCAACCGCTGCGGTCGATCCTTCGGATCCCCG
>JASHYY010000220.1 GCA_030042815.1 Thermoplasmata archaeon
CGTCACCCAGCGGGCGGCCCGGATCGACAAGAGCGTCCTCTCCCAGTGCAACACCCAGCTGATCCTGCAGGTGACGAACCCGCTCGACCTCAAGGCGATCGCCCAGTCGATCGAGGGGCTCACCTCCGGGATGACCGAGATGATCCAGTCCCTGCCGGTCGGGGTCGCGCTCATCACCGGCGGGGGCTACCACACCCCGCTCTTCTGCGAGGTCCGCCCGCGAGCGACCCGCCACGGCGGCGAGAGCGTCCAGATCGTCGCCGCCTAGCCCCGCGTGGGGGGCCGGTCGCCCCTCGGCGTCCTACGCCCCGGCCCGGGCGGAGTCGATGAGGTACCGGGTCACGACCCGCACCCCGAACCCGACCGCGCCGAGGTTCTGGTAGGCGGGCTGGTACTTCTTCGTCGTGAGGGTCGTGTACGCCGGTCCGGCGATGTCGAGGTGCGCCCACGGCGTGGTCCCGACGAAGTTCTCGAGGAACGCCGCCGCGGTGAGCATGCCGGCGACCGGGATCTCGATCGAGTTGCGGACGTCCGCGATGTCGCTCTTCACGAGCTCGCGGTGGTAGTCGGTGAGGGGCATCCGCCAGAGCGGCTCGCCGGTCGTCGCGGAGGCCGCGAGGAGGCCCTGAGCGAGCCGATCGTCGTTCGAGACGAGGCCGCCGGTGTCGTCGCCGAGCGCGACGACCTCCGCCCCCGTCAGGGTCGCGAGGTCGATCACCTCGTCGGGGCGGTGCTGGGCGACGACGTAGCCGAGACCGTCCGAGAGCACGACGCGGCCCTCCGCGTCCGTGTTGAGGACCTCGATCGTCTTCCCGTTGTACGTCCGGACGACGTCCCCCGGCCGGTAGGCCGTGCCGCTCGGCAGGTTCTCCGCGCAGCACATCACGCCCACGACCCGCGGGGGGACCTTCAGGGTCGCCGCGGCGCGCAGGATGCCGAGGACGGCGACCGCCCCCGACTTGTCGAACTTCATCGACGCCATGTTGAGCGCGGGCTTGATCGAGATCCCGCCGGAGTCGAAGGTGATCCCCTTGCCCACGACGGCGACCGTGCGTCCCCGCTTCGACCCTCCGGGGTACTCGAGGACGATGAGCCGCGGCGGATGCGAGGAGCCACCGCCGACCGCGAGGATCCCGCCGCAGTGCATCTCGGCGAGCTTCGTCTCGTCGAAGACCGTGACCTTGAGGCCGAACTCCTTCGCGAGCGCCCGGGCCTCCTCGGCGAGCCGCTCGGGGGTCGCCGTGTCGGCCGGGAGGTTCGCGATGTCCCGGGTCCAGAGGACGGTCTCCGCGAGGTCGTGCTGCTCCGCCACGGCCTTCTTGACGCCCGCCTCGTCGCGCGCGTGCTCCTCCCCGAGCGCGACCGAGACCTCCTCGACGCCGCCCTCGGTCTTCGTCTTGTATTTCACGAACTCGTAACTGCCGAGGACCGCGCCGTCCGTGAGCGCGCGCGCGACCGTCTCGGTCGGCAGCCCCTCGGTCTGGAACGACGGGAGGCGGAACGCGACGGTGCGGGCCCCCCGCCCCTTGAGCGCCTTCACCGCGGTCGCCGCCGCGCGGCGGACCCCTTCGGCGTCGAACCGGTTGCGCGGGCCGAGCCCGACGAGCAGGAGCCGGCCCCGGCCGTCCGGCCGGTGGACGACCGTGACCTCGCCGCGCTTCCCGCGGATCTCCTTCCGGTCCCAGGCGGCCTTCACGAGGCCCTTCGCGACCTCGTCCTCCTTCGCGAGCCCGCGCGGGAACGATTCGTCCTTCTCGGGACGCTCGAAGACGCCGGACGCGCAGGCATCCACGACGGTCGCGAGGCCATCGCGACGGTCGACGATGACCTTCATGGGCCGAACCCGGCCTAGAACGACGGCCGGATCTTCTGACGGTCGATCCGGATGCCGGCGGGCGTGATCGCGAGCAGGTTCTTCGCGATCCCCGCGACGTCGCCGCCCGTGTCCTTCGCGACGTTCTTCAGGTCGATGCTCATCCGCTTCACCGCGATCTGGTCGTTCGCGATCGAGGTGTAGTCGAGGAGCACGATGTCGCCCTGGTAGGCGAGCTTCGAGATCTGGTGGAGGTCCTCGAACCGGAGAATCTCGGCGAGCCGCACGGTCCCGTGAGTGCCGGCGAGCGCCCCCGCCTCGTCCTCGAACGACATCGAGCCGAGGTCCGGGAACGTGCCCTCTTCCAACGTATCGGAGCCGTGGTGCCGCCGGAGAATGCCGCTTTTCTTCATCATGAGACGCGCCTCGCCCTCGGGAGGCTCGACTGGGAGTTCGATTCTTAAGGCTATTGCTCCATTTCCGCCGGTGGCCGCCGAGCGGCGGGGGGGCCGGCGGCGCGGACGGAGCGGGGGAAGCGCAGGCAGAACGTGACGCGGTAGACGTCCTGCCCGTGCTTGCGGCCCGCGAGGCTGCTCGACTCCTTGATCGGCACCCCGTAGCGCTGTTTCGCGAGTCGGGCGATCGACCGCGCCGGCAGGGTCTCGGTGAAGTAGCAGTCCCATCCCTCGGGGAGCTCCTCCGTCCAGGAGAGGGCCTTGCGGGAATCGGGCCGCGCCTCGCGGAGGAGCGACGTCCAGATCTCCTCGAGTCGGGCCCGCAGCTCGGCCGCCCGCTCGGAGCGGTCGTCCTCCCCCCCGCGCAGCTGGACGATCGCCGTGTAGTACCGACCGCTCTTCCGGCTGCAGTCGGGACAGCTCTTCGAGACGATCCGCACCGTCAGGGGAACGACCACGTCGCGGGGGATCCCCCGGAAGACGACGTGGGCGGTCCCGAGAAACTCGCGCTGGTTCGGGGTCGCCGCGGTCTCCTCCCAGTGCACGCGCCGCAGCCCGACGTCCGAGTGGAACTCGAGGAACGGGACGAGGTCCTCCGAGGTGAGCAGCCGGCTCGACCCCGCGCGCTCCCAGTGCGAGCGGACCTCGCGGGCGCCGCAGTGGGGACAGATCGTGACGACTCCCTGGCGCGGCGCCCAGACCAGCCGGGCGCGCTCCGCCGCGCACGGCGGGCAGACGCCGTCGACGAGCGGGCGGCCCGTGGCCCCGCAGACGACGCAGAACTCGCCCTCGCCCATGCTCGCTTCTCCCGTCGGGTCAGCCGACCAGCGCGAAGATCTCCGCGTGGGGCACGCCGCCGAGCGTCCCCGAGCCGCCCGGCGCGACGAACCCTCCCTCTTCGGCCAGGCGGAGCACGCGCTCGCCGAGCAGGTTCGCGATGGTGGCCCGCTGCAGCGCCCAGATCAGCTCCTCCCGCGAGACCCGGCGCTCGCCGTAGAACTGGGAGGAGACCTTCACCGTGCGGCCGGCGGACCCGACCGGGAGGTCGCGTCCCAGCAGCTCCGCGTCGCACGCCGCGACCACGAACTCGGCGCGGACCCGGTGGACCCGCATCACGAACCCGTCGTCCGCCATGGCCCCCTCGCGCGGAAGATACGAGGGGGGGGCGGGAGATAAAGGGAGCCCGGGGCGAGACCCGCTAGAACCGGACGAGCTGGAGCTGGTTCGGCCGGGGCTCGATCACCTCGCCCTGGTTCCGCAGGGACTGGAGGAGCGCCTCCGCCTTCGGGATCGGAATGCCCGCCTTGTCCGACGCCGCCCGGAACTGCTCCATCGTGAACGGCCCGTTGTTCTCCTCCTGGAGCTCGCGCATGACGCGCATGACGATGTCGAGCCGCTCGCGCTGGCTGTGGCTCACCCCCGACTGGGTGAGGTCGATGTCGAGCTTGCCCTCCTCGGTCATCGACACTCGGCGGAGGAACGACTCCATGATGTGGATCGCCCGGCGGGCATCGGCCACCTCCACGACCGGCGAGAGCCTCGCCCGCGCGGCCGCCTCGCTCAGCCGGACGAGCGCCTCGAGCTGCCGGGCCGTGATTGGCACCGGGGCGTTCGGCTCCTCGCCCTGCCGCCGGACCCGGACGTAGAAGTCCTCGAGGGCATCGAGCGCCTCCTGCGAGAGCGACGGCCGCACCGTCCGGCGCGCGTAGGCGATGTACTTCTTCAGCAGGTCGGGGGCGAACGGGGCCGCGAGGGTCCCCCCCGGGCCCGGCGGGAGCCCGCGGACCTCGGCCTC
>JASHYY010000221.1 GCA_030042815.1 Thermoplasmata archaeon
ATCGAAGTGTCGGAGAGACGGGCCAGGAACTCCTCGACCAGGGGCCGATCGTCCTCCACGAGTCGTCGGACCTGCACGCCCTCCCCGTCCCGAAGGGTGGCGGGTCCCTCCGCCTCTTCGGTGGAGGGGGAGATTGTCGCCTCCGGTCCCTGGGCCGTTCCGGTCACCCCCCGATGTGCCGCCAGGAGCGCCCGCACCGAGCCGGCCACGGGAATTAGCGTTGACGTGCGGGACGGCCTCGCCCCCGGGAACGGCGAGCGGGGGGGGTGAGGTCGTGGGGCCCTACGGTTAAGCGTACCCCGGCGCTCGCATTCTCATGCCCGAGCCGTGGTCGTCCGACCGCATTTGGGATGCGGTGGATGCCTGGCGCTGGAGTCCCCCCGGCGCGACCCGGGTGGTCCGGAACGAGTACGAGCTCGCGGTGACCCCAGGGTCGTACGCGCTCACGTACGTCTGGGGCTTCCGGGTGACCGACGACGTCGCCGCCGAGCGCCGTCTGGAGGAGGTCGAGGCTCGGACCCGAGAACTCGGCGGGACCGGGGCCCGGTTTCAGGTCACCCCGCGGTCCCTACCGGCCGACCTCCCCCGGCGTCTCGAGCGGCGGGGATACCGGGCGTGCGAGGAGGCGGAGGTGCTGGTGTGGACCCTGCGGGAACCGGAGGGGGCGGTCTCCCTACCCACGTTCCGGGCCGCGGAAGGAGTCGGGGTCCGGGAGGTCGGTACCGAAGCCGAGTATGCGGCGTTCGGCCGGCTCGGAGCCGAGATCTTCGGCGACCCGGCCCCGTCGCCGGAGACCGAGCGACGTTTCCTGGAGGAATTTCGTCAGACCCTGGCCACCCGGGGCACGTCGAACCGGTTCCTCGCGTACCTCGACGGAGCCCCGGTGGGACGCGCCGGCTCCGAGGTGGTTGGCCCGGTCGCCCGGTTTTGGGGCACCGGGGTGCGGCGCGAGTACCGTGGACGCGGGATCTACGGGGCCCTGGTGGCCGCCCGCTGTGCCGCCGGGGCCGCAAGGGGTGCGGAGATCGCCCTCGTGGCGGCCCGGGTCGGAACGTCCGGTCCGATCCTCCAACACCACGGTTTCCGACCGATGGGGTCGGTACGGATCTTCGAGGTCCGGTGGTAGCGCCGACCCCCGGGCGCTCCCGACCGGAGGCGCCCGGAACCCGCGCTAGCGCTCGGCGTCCAGGTGGGCCTCGACAAACCAGAGCCACTTGTCGACGCCGCGGGAGATCTCCGTGAAGATGTCCGCCGTGTCCTTGTCCCCGAAACCGTCCGACTCGTCGATCGCGGCCCGGACCGACTTGCCGAACGCCGAGAGCGCGGTCGTGACCGCGACGACGTGTTGGCGTCCGTCCCGCGCGACCGGGTACTCGGGCAGCGTCGTGCGGGCGGCCACCTGACGCGCCGTGCCGTGGACGATTCCGCCGAGCTGAACGGCTCGCTCCGCGATCAGGTCGACGTAGTCCTCGACGTCCTCGTTGACCTTGTCGAAGAGCTCGTGGAGCGAGATGAACGTCGGACCCTTGACGTTCCAGTGCGCCTGTTTCATCTGCGTCTCGAGGTCGATCGCGTCCGCGAGCCGAGCTTCCAGGAGCTCGATCACGACATTGCGGGTCTCCTCGGGCAGGTCGTTGTGCGTGGGATACACCGCGCGGCCCTTCTCCTTCACGGTCTCGCCCCTCGTCGTGCTAGGGACGCTCAGCGGAAGAGGCTTTGCGTCGGAACGGTTCGACTAAGTGCCCGTGGGGACCACGCCCCGGCGCTCGGCCATCAGGACGGTTGTTCGCATCGGGGCCCGAGGGCGGTGGCGCTCGCCCTTCGGTACCGCGAACCCCTGGCGGGGCCCGAGCTCGACCGACCGGCCCTCGAGGTCGATGACCCACCGTCCCTCGATGACGTAGAAGAACTCGTCGCTGTCGTCGTGCCGATGCCAGTGGTATACTCCCTCGCAGACGCCGAGGCGGACCCAGGTATCGCTCACTTCGCAGAGGGTCTGATTGAACCACGGGACGGGGCAGTGGTCGGAAATCTCGCGTTCGTCGATCACTTCGAGCGGTCCGAATTTCCCGTCCATTCTATTGACATAGTTCCCTCCCGGTTCCTCGGTCATCTCTCGCTCCGTTCGATGACCACGCCCCACCGGCGGTTGAGGGATGCGGGAGACGCAGCGGCCCCGGTCGGCGGCCAGGAGACAGACCCGGCCGGGCGACGGGAGGGTCGGGTCGTTCCCGGAGAGAAAGTTGGAGCCATGCAGGGATAAATCGCGAGGACCGTCGCGGCCCCGGATTCCCCACGGTTTTGCCAGCGTCCGAGGGACGGCCGTCCCAGACGGCGGCCGAAGGCGAGGCAGTACCGGTCTTCGAGCGACCGCCGGCGCTCATCCAGTTCCTCGACAACACCGAGGACGCGATCCGGAAGCGGCTCGCTCAGCTCCGACTGTTCGATCGCGTCTTCCTTCTCGAGCGGGACTGGATGACCCGCATCACGATGCTCATGCTGATCGCCGGGCTCCTCTGGGGCGCGGTCGGCGGGTT
>JASHYY010000222.1 GCA_030042815.1 Thermoplasmata archaeon
AGCTGCCCGACCAGCGGGGGCTGACCGATGCGGCTGAACAGCTCGCCGACCAGCACCGCGCCGCCGAACAGCAGGAACAGGCCTTCGAGGAGGAGGGTCGTTTCGTTGACCGCCATTCCGTCCCGTTCCCCGTTCCGACCGCCCCGGGCCCCCGGACTCGGGCCTCCCCGACTCGGTCCCGTGCGCCGGATGCGGCGGCTCGCGGGCGTACCGAAGCTCGGCGATAACTACCTTCGGTTTCGAGCGGAAACGGCGGGAGTCGAGGTAATGGTGGGACGGCCGTTATCGGGTCCGGTGAAGGGACCGAGTCGAGGGAGACCGGTGGCCCCGGCCACCGCCGTCGCGCGACGTACCGCCGTCGACGAACGGCGGACGCGGTCGATCGAGGAACCCCTGGACGTCCGCCTGCGGACCGAGGACCCGTACCCGACCCTCGAGGTCCGCAACCCGCTCCACGGAACGGCGTACCGGGTCCTGCTGCCCGAGTACCCCTCCGCCGGCTCGGCGATGTGTACGTGCACCGACTTCGCCCGACGCGACCTCGGGACCTGCAAGCACATCGAGGCCGGGGTCCGCTGGCTCTCGACGCATCCGGACGCCCCCCCGCTCCTCCCGCGGCGCCGCGCGTCCCCGCCGCTCGCCGGGCTCTGGCGCGAGGTCGACCGGCGCCTCGCCCGCCGGGGCGGCACGGCCGAGCCGGAGAGCCTCGCCTGGCGCCGGCCGGGCGACCTCCTCTTCGAACGAACGGTCTCCCGGAGCAAAACGAATCGGCACGAGGGAAAGGGTTCGCCGCCGGCCCCGGGACGGGTCGCCTAAGTTGACATCCCCGGCGCGCCCTTGAGCGCCCGGATCTTGTAGTACTCGGGGTCGACGATGACCTCGCCGTTGATCCCCATCGTCTCGATCGTCTTCAGCGGCGCTCCCGCCGACTTCTTCGCGGCCTGCCAGTCGGGGATCGGGATCGAGAACTTCTTCTCGACCTCCGTCCGGTAGATCGGGCCCGAGTTGTACGAGCAGAACGGGATGACGCGCCCGTCCGGGACCGCGTAGTGGATGTCGCAGCGCATCAGGCGCTGGATATCGTAGTCGTACGCGTCCTGGAAGTGCATGTTCCCGATGTAGAGCGTGCGCCAGGTGAACTTCGCGAGGGCCTCCTTGTTGCCCTCGGTGAAGATCCCCGCGATCACCTTGACGCAGTTCTTCTCGTTCAGGCCCTCCGGCGCCTTCGAGAAGTCGAAGTACTTCGCGACGTCGTGCAGGAGGCGGGCCCCGGCGACGGCCGTCCGGACGCGCGAGAACCGCGCGTCCCGGTACTTCTCGATCATCGACTCGACGTTCTCGAAGAACCCGTCGACGTCCATGAAGCGGGGGAGCGGCGTGATCGTGTTCCCGTCCTTCGAGACGAAGGCGAACGTGGCGCACCCGCAGCCCGGGTGCGTCGTCAGGGTCATCTTCTCCTCGCCGTGGATGATCGAGACGAGCTCGGAGATCGGTGCCACGGACGGGACGGGGAAGAAGTCCGACTTGTCGAACGGTCCCTCCGTGCAGAGGATCCGGACGAGGTCCGACTGGGTGAACCGCATCTGGAACCGGTCCTTGTCGGGGATCCGCGCCGTGAGGGCGACCGGCTGGAAGTTGACGCCGCGGACGACGTCGATGTTGTCGATCGCGAACTTCACCGTCGGCCAGATCTCCTTCTCGTTGAACCCGCCGACCAGGGTCGGGACGAGGACGACGCTGAGCGGCTTGTCCGGCTTCCCCGCGGCGAGCTCCGCCGCGGACGAGTGGGTCTCCCGGGCCGCCTGGATCGCCTTCTGCTTCACCTTGAGCAGGGGCACGCCGCGGACCTTCCGGTAGATCTCGTCGTCCAGCCCGTCGAACTGGAGGTAGAGCGTGTGGAGCCCGGAGTCCCGGCAGGCCTGGGCGAAGCCGGGTTCGTTCGCGACACGGATCCCGTTGGTCGCGACCTGGACCTGCTTGAAGCCGAGGTCCCGGGCCATCGCGACCGCGTCCAGGAACAGCGGCGACAGGGTCGGCTCGCCGCCCGAGAACTGGACCGCGACCGTCCCGACGGGCTTCTGCTCCCGCAGGGTCTTCAGCATGAAGTGGATCTGCTCGCGGGTCGGTTCAAAGACGTAACCGGCCGCGTTCGCGTTGGCGAAGCAGACCGGGCACTTGAGATTGCACCGGTTCGTCAGGTCGACCAGGGCGAGCCCGGTGTGGGACTTGTGGTGGCTGCACATCCCGCAGGTCGTCGGGCAGCCGCGGAACTTGTCGTAGTACGGGTTCTCGTAGCCGACCCCATCGTGGGCGTAGACCTCCATCCGGAGGTAGAAGTCGACGTCGTTCGAGATGATGTCCCAGAAGTAGCCGTGCGCGCGGCACGTCTTCTCCATGATCACGCGGCCCTCCTTCTCCCGGACGACCGCGGGAATGACCTTGATGCACTCCGGGCACACGGAGGCGGTCTTGCGGGGTAGGCCGCGGGGCGCCTGGAACTCCTTCATCACACGCGCGGGCATTGTTTTCTTTCCTCGCAGTTGGGCCCGCCTTCGGCAGGTGGGCTTAGACTGCCCACCCATCCCGCCCTACATAACCAATCTGTCGTCCGGGACGCTACAAAACCGTGGACCCGTGACGTATAGTCGCACGGTCTGACTCGCTACAACCCCCAAAACCGGACCCGTCAGCGACCCTCCCCCCTCCTCCGCGCCTTGCGAACGACAGCTTATCCCCGACGGCGACTCGCCCGTCGCGCCGATGGCAGCGAAGAAGCGTGC
>JASHYY010000223.1 GCA_030042815.1 Thermoplasmata archaeon
ATCCCGTTCTTCCACATTTACGGGCTCACGGTGGCGTTGCTGCTCGGTCTGACCGAGGGGGCGACGATCGTGATGCAGACGAAGCCCGAGATCCACGAGGTGCTGAAGCTCATCGACCGGTACCGGCCCACCCAGTTCCCCGGCGTGCCCGCCCTCTACCAGGCGCTCAATCACCGACCGGACCTCGCCCGCTACCACCTGCGGTCCGTCCGGTTCTGCCTGAGCGGCTCGGCGCCGCTTCCCGTCGAGGTCGCCCGCCGGTTCGAGGAGCTCACCGGGGCGGTCCTCGTGGAGGGGTACGGCCTCACGGAGGCGTCGCCGGCGACCCACGCCAACCCCGTCCAGGGCGAGCGGCGCGCCGGGTCGATCGGCCTACCCCTTCCCGAGACCGACCAGCGGCTCGTCGACCTCGACGACCCAGCGCGGGTCGTCTCGGGCGACGCGCTCGGGGAACTGTGCGTCCGGGGCCCCCAGGTGATGCTCGGCTACTACCATCAGCCGGAGGAGACGGCCCTCGTGCTCTCGTCGGACGGCTGGCTCCGAACCGGCGACGTGGCCCGGATCGACGCTGACGGCTACGCCTACATCGTCGACCGGAAGAAGGACATGATCAACGTCTCGGGGATGAAGGTCTACCCGCGCGAGGTCGAGGAGGTCCTCTTCCAACATCCGGCCGTCGCGGACGCGGCCGCGATCGGGGTGCCGGACCCCGACCACGGCGAGGTCGTGAAGGCGTTCGTCGTGAAGAAGCCGGGGGCGTCCGTCAGCCCCGAGGCGCTGATCGCGTTCGTGCGGGAGCGGATCGCGCACTACAAGGCGCCGCGCTCGGTCGAGTTCCGGGACTCCCTGCCCCGCAGCGGGGTCCAGAAGGTGCTCCGCCGGGAGCTGCGCGCGGGCGGCGCGGCGGCCGGGGCCGCGGTCCCGCCGCCGGGCTAGAGCCCCCGGGTCAAGAGGTCGCGCGCGACGACGAGCCGCTGGATCTCGTTCGTCCCCTCGAATATCTCGCTGATGCGGGCGTCCCGGTACGCGCGTTCGATCGGCGTGCCGCGGATGTAGCCGAGCCCGCCGTGGATCTGCAGCGCCTCGTCGATGACCTCGCTCGCCCACTCGCTCGCGAGGCACTTCACGATCGCGGCCTCGCGGGTCTTCTCGACCCGCTCGAGCCGGCTCCACTGCTTCGGCACGGTCCCCATCCGGTCCTGGTGGGCCGCGGCGTGGTAGACCATCAGGCGGAGCGCGTGAACCCGCATCGCCATGTCGGCCAGCTTGAACTGGATCGCCTCGTACTCGCTGATCGGAAGGCCGAACTGCGTGCGGTTCTTCGAGAACTCGAGCGCCTGGTGCGTCGCGGCCTGCATCCCGCCGAGCGAGGCGGCCCCGAGCGAGACCCGGCCGACGTCGAGCGCCGTCATGGCCACGTGGAACCCCTTGCCGACCTCGCCGAGCACCCGGTCCGGGCCCACCCGCACGTGGTCGAGCACGAGCTCCGCCGTGGAGGTCCCGTGGAGGCCCATCTTCTTCTCGCACCGACCGACTCGGAACCCGGGGAGGTTCGAGTCGATGAGAAACGCCGTGACGCCGCCGTTCGGCCCGAGCTTCACGTCGTTGCCCGCCATCAGCACGATCGTGTCGGCCTCGCGACCGTTCGAGACGTAGATCTTGTTCCCGGTGATCACCCATTCGTCGCCGTCCTTCTCGGCGACGGTGTGGACGGCCCCGGAGTCGCTGCCCGAGCCCGGTTCGGTGAGACTGAACGCGAGGAGCTTCTCTCCGCGGGCCGCGGGGACGAGCCAGCGCTGCTTCTGCTCCTCCGTACCGTAGTAAAGCAGCGGGGTGATGCCCAGCGAAGTGTGGGCCCCGACGATCGTCCCGTGGGACGCGTCGACCTTGCCGAGCTCCTCGAGAAAGAGGCAGTAGCCGACCTTGCCGAGACCGAGTCCGCCGTACTCCTCGGGCACCGGCACGCCGAAGTACCCCTCCTCCTGCATCCGCCGCACGGTCGCGCGGGGGAACTCCTCCGACTCGTCCATCGCCGGGACGATCGGGGCGACCTCCTTCGCGAGGAATGCGCGGACGGCGTCCCGGAACGCCTCCTGGTCCGGCGTGAACGAGAACTCGAACGGCATCGCTAGACCCCCCGGAACTTCGGCGGCCGCCGCTCGGCGAACGCGACGATCCCTTCGGCGAGGTCCTCGCTCGAGAGCACCTCGGTCTCGAAGAGTTTCGTCTCGACCTCGAGCCCCTCGGAGAGGGGGCGCGGCAGGCCCTCCGCGATCGCCTTCTTCGCCGCCCGAACCGCCTTCGGGGCCTTCTGGGCGATCGTGTGAGCGAGGTCGCGGGCGGCCCGGAGCTCCTGGCCGGCGGGGACCGACTTGTTCACGAGCCCGATCCGAAGCGCCTCGGCGGCGGAGATCATCGCGCCGGTAAAGATCAGTTCCTTCGCCTTCGGCACCCCGACGAGCCTCGGCAGCCGCTGCGTGCCCCCGTACGCCGGCATGAGTCCGTAGTTGACCTCGGGCGCGCCGAGCTTCGCGGACTCACCGGCGATGCGCAGGTCGCAGGCGAGCGCGAGCTCGAGCCCCCCGCCGAGCGCGAGCCCGTTGATCGCGGCGATGACGGCGGCGTTCAGTCCCGCGACCCGCCCGAACAGCTCGTGGGTCTGCCGAACGAGTTGGGGCGCGGACGCGAGGTCGAGCGTCGCCATCTCTTTGAGGTCCGCCCCGGCGCTGAAGTACTGGCCGTCGCCGGTCAGCACGACCGCCCGCACCTTGGGGTCGTTCTCGAGCTCCGCGACCCGCTCCCGGAGCCCCGCGAGCAGCGCGGTACTGAGCGCGTTCACCGGCGGGTTCTTCAGGACCAGGATTTCGACCCCGTCCTCTTCGCTCTTGCGGCCCACCTTCTCGCCGTCGGTCATCCCGTCCACCCCGGCGGGAATGGCCGCTCGAACCTCTTAGAGGTTGCCGGAGCGACCGGGGCGGAACGCCCTCGCCCGCCCGGCGCGTGGAGCCACCGCGGTACGGCGCGCAGAAACTCCGAAAAACCCGCGGCGCGGGGCGCATCCTAAGTAACCGCCGGGGGTGTATTCTCCGTGCCCCGCCGGGAATTGCTGTCCCTTTCGCTGTACTCTCTGCTCGCGAGCAACCGTGGCGGCTTGTTCATCGTCTTCCTGCCGCTCTACCTCGTGGAGCTCAAGGGCGCCACCGTTCCGATCGCGCTCACCATCCTGTCGCTGGCCTACGTATCGTCGAGCCTGATCGGGCCCTGGATGGGCCGACTCTCCGACCGGGCCGGTCGTCGCCGGCCGTACCTCCTGCTCGGCGAGGTCTCGGCGTTCCCCCTCTTCTTCGCTATCATGTTCGCTCCGGGATACCTCTTCGCCGGCGGACTGTTCATCGCCGCCGAGCTCGCCCTCGCGATCGGGGCCCCGGCGTACAACGCCTACATCGCGGACGTGACCCACGAACGCGAGCGGGGCGAGGGGTATGGCCTCCTGAACGCCACGTCGAACGCGGGCGGCGTCGTCGGGATCGCCCTCGCCGGGGTGATCACCTACTACTTCGGCCTCGGGGCGCTGATCCCGTTCGTCGTCGCGGTGATGGTCGGGACGGTCTCGGTCGTCCTCTTCCTCGTCCCGGACATTCGCCTCACCGTCCCGCCGCTCGAGAAACCGAAGCTCCGGGAGGTGAAGCCGGTCGTCACGTTCTCGTTCGCCGTCTCGATCCGCGCGATCGGCAGCGGCGCGGTGGCGACGTTCTACGGGGTCTTCGCCGCCTCCCTGGGCGCGAACAACCTCGAGGTCAGCGTGGTCGCGCTGGCCGGGCTCATCACGGCCGCCCTCGTCTCCCTGCCGCTCGGCCGGATGATCGACCGGCGGGGCGAGGTCCGGGGGATCTGGTACGGCACGCTGCTCGGGCTCGGCTCGTACGGGATCTTCCTCGCCTCGTCCCACTGGTGGGAGGTCGTCCCCGCGCAGGCCGTCCGCAACGGGGGCCTCTCGCTCGTGGGCCCTGGGATGTCGGCGTGGGTGGCGCGGATCGCGCCCGCCGGGCGGCGCGCCGAGTACCTCGGGATCTTCGCGTTGATCAACTCGACGCTCTGGAGCGTAGGGCCGCTGGTCGGCGCGCTCGCGCTCGAGGTCGACGGTTACCAGGGGCTTTTCTTCATGGCGATCGCGACCACGGTGGTCTCGCTCGTCGTGATGGAGTTCCTCTACGGAGAGATGGGGATCCGGGCCCGGCTCCAGCGCCGCGCCACGGGCCGCCCGCCGCCGGCCGCCCCGCCCGCCTGAGCACCGTCTTATATCGGCCCCCGGTCGGCGGTCCGGCCCGAACCGGGAGCGAAGAGGACGCATGCCCGAGGAGCCGAACGCCGGCCCGACGATCTCCCGCGGCGCGGAGGCCGCGATCCGCAAGGTCGACTGGTGGGGGTTCCCGGCGCTGCTCAAGGAGCGGGACGCGAAGGCCTACCGACCGAAGGCGCTGGACGAGCGTCTGCGGCGCGAGCGCACGAGGACGGAGGCGCGGCTCCTGGTCGACGCCCGGCGACTCGGGGTGCGCACGCCGCTCCTCTACGACATCGACCTCGCACGCCATCGCCTGATCCTCGAGGAGCTGCCGGGACCGACGCTGCGCCAGCTGCTCGAGGACCCGGCCCTCGCTCACGAAGGATTGCTCGCCGCGGTCCGCTCGTTCGGTCGGGCGCTCGGTCGGCTGCACGCCGGCGGGATCGCCCACGGCGACCTGACGAGCTCGAACGTCCTGTTCCCGGAGGGGCCGGAGGGTCCTCCCGCCTTCCTCGACCTGTCGATGGGCACGCGCAGTCCGGGGGTCGAGGAGCTCGGGATCGATCTCCACCTCGTCGAGGAGGACCTCAAGGCGCTCCACGCCCACGCGGAGGGACTCGTGCGCGCGTTCCACGAGGGTTACGCCGAGG
>JASHYY010000224.1 GCA_030042815.1 Thermoplasmata archaeon
ACCGGCCGGGTCTTTTCCCGTCCCGAGCTCCGCCTCCTCGCGGACCTCTGCCGGGACTACGACGTCATCGCCGTGACCGACGAGATCTACGAGCACATCGTGTTCGACGGCCACCGTCACGTGTCCCTCGCGACCTTGCCGGGGATGCTCGAGCGGACGATCACGATCAACGCCGTCTCGAAAACCTACAGCGCCACCGGCTGGCGCGTCGGCTGGGCGATCGCCCCGGCCACCCTCGCGACCGCGATGCGACGCGCCCACGATTTCCTGACGGTCTGCGCCCCGACCGCCTTCCAGGTGGCCGCGGAAGTCGCGCTCGGTCTTCCCGAAGCGTACTACCAGCGCCTCGCGGCGAGCTATCAGAAAAAACGGAACCGGATGGTGGCCGCTCTCGAGCGCTACGGCCTCCGGTGCACGGTCCCCGAAGGGACGTACTACATCATGGCCGACATCTCGAGCTTCCCGTTCGCCGACGACTGGGCGTTCGCGATGGCCCTGGTCGAGCGATGCGGGGTCGCCAGCGTTCCCGGCAGCAGCTTCTTCGCCCGCCCCGCCGACGGGCACCGGTTCGTCCGTTTCGTCTTCGCGAAGCGCGAGGAGACGCTCGACCGCGCGGAGGAGCGGCTCGCGGGACTCGACGCCCTGCGAAGGCCCTCCCCCCGAGGCCCGAGCTCACGACGTCGGTACCCCCCGGCGCGCCGTACTGGGCAGCGTTAGTCCGAGGCGCGCGTCGCGGTCGAGGTCGTTGCGCTCGTTCGGGCGTTTGGCCTGAGGGATGAGGGCGAAATCGACCACCGTCGCCAGGGTGCCTTCGGCATCCCCGAGGTGATGGATCCGCCCGAACGGGTCGCAGACGCTCGATTCACCGGGGAACCGGGCCCCGCGCTCGACCCCGACCCGGTTCGCCACGACGACGAAGAGGCCGTGGGAGTAGGCGGTGGCGATCGCGAGGTGGGAGTACGATTGGAGGCCCGACACGGGCCCGACCTCCTCCTCGGCCCACGCCGTCGGCACGAGGATCACCTCCGCGCCCTGCTGCGAGTAGTACGACGCGAGTTCCGGGAACTGGAGGTCGTAGCAGACCTCGAGACCGAGCCGGTGGCCCTGGAACTCCACGACCAGCGGCTCGACCCCCTCGTCGAAGATCACCTTCTCCTTGTTCCAGAGGTGGATCTTGCGGTAGACCCGAGTGCCCTCCGGGGAGACCACATACGCGCTGTTGTAGAGCCGTCCCTCCGACTCCTCGGCAAACCCACCGACGATGAGCCGGTGGCGCCGGCGAGCGATCTCTTCGAGGGGACCGAGCGAGCTCCGAGGGTCGGTATACCCGCGGATCTCCTGTCGGTTCTCGTAGCAGTAGCCGCACGAGGTGAGCTCGGGGAAGACCACCACGTCGGCGTCGAGCCGCTCGGCCCAGGAGCGGATGCGGTCCCAGTTCTCGGCCCGGCCGGGGAACTGGGGAGCGAACTGGACGAGCTCGATGCGCATGCGAGGGCGGAAACGCGGCCGGGTACAAAGCCTTCGGTATCGTCTCGAGATGCCTCGAGCGAGTCGTATTCCCGAACTCGCCCCTCGTTCCCAAAGCCCTTAGGCGCGCACGCTCCGGGGGACCCGATGGCCCCTCCTCCGAGTCGCCCGGGTCTGTCGGCCCCCGACCTCACCGGACCCACCTCGTTCCTCGACTGGCCGATGACCGTCGCCTCGGGAGGGCGAGCCCGACGTCCGAGGCCGTTCTCCCACGTCCACCTCGAGGTCGACCTGGAACCGGAAACCGTGCGAGAACCGGGTCTCCCGGTCTTCCGTCAGATGGAGGCGCTGTTACGGGAGCGAGAGGTCGTCGAGGTGGGCGACCTGCTACGGCTCACGGCCGGCCTCCTTCACGCGCTCTCGTCGCGAGGGTTCTCTCGCGTAGACCACTGGGAGACCGTTCCCGGCGGATGGCTCCCGCTGCCGGAGCCGAGTCATCGTGGCCGAACGGAACCGGTCGGCCACTTTCTCCGGGCCCTCCAGAGCGACCGGTGGCGCCGGATCGCCGAGGCGAAGGAGTTCGCGCTCCGTCTCTCGGGGACCGGCTCGGTCCGCGTGGATGCGGTCGTCCGACGGGTCCATCGGGAGCGTCGGCACACGATCTCGTTCGACCTGTGGGGCCGGTGCACGAAGACCGAGGTGACCGAACTGTTCGACGCGCTGCGGCGCCGCCTACCGGTGTTACGGGCGACCGTGGTTTCGTTCGAACTCGACACCTCCCGCAGGTAAGCGCTATCCCTCGACCTCGGTTCCGCCCCCGGGAGGCGACCGGCGTCCCGAGCGGATGGTCGAACTGTACGGTCCCGCCCTCGTCGTGGCGTTCGTCATCACGCTCCTCGAGATGACGGAAGTCGTCGTCCTCGTCTTTGCCCTGAGCGCGGACCGCTCGTCCGTCACCCATGGCGCGCTCGGTGCGGTGAGCGGCCTGTCGACGGTCGCCGTCATCGCCCTTGCCTTCGGCTCGCTCCTCGTCGCCTTTCCCCGGGAGTACCTCCTCTGGGTCTCGGCAGCGCTCCTGGTCGCGTTCGGCGTGTTCCTGTTCCGCAGCACGCTCCGCTCGTACCGGCGGGCTCGAGCCTCGGCCACGGCGGGAGGTCCGCCCAAGGGAAGGGCCCACGACGTGGTGCAGTTCGCCGGAGGGTTCTCGGTCGGCGCGGTCGAGGCGACCGAGGCGGTGGTCGTCCTGATCGCGCTCGCGGCCGCCGGATACGGTGTGTCGGCGCTCGTGGGAGCGGTCGCCGCCGGAGTCTTGCTGGTCGCCGTGACCCTGGTCGTCCACGAACAGATCCGACGCATCAAGGTCCCGCTGCTCCGGCTGGGCGCCACGTCGATGCTGTTCACTTTCGCCGTCTTTTGGGCCGGCGAGGCGGCCGGCGTGAACTGGCCGGGCGGGGACCTGTTCTTGATCCCGTTGTTCGTGGTGTCCGCGGTGCTCGTTCGCGGGGCCCTTGAGGTCCCGTTGCGCCGGGCGACGTCCGGGGCCGCTCCGTCCAGCTAGAGCGGCCCTCCTCTCTCGGGGAAGGGTACCGGAGGCGGAGGTTCCGAGCGAGAGTCCCCCGCGGCCGGCCGCGGTCCTGTCGAGAGCAAGGGAAGGCCGTCGTCTCGCCGGTGAGGGCAGCGGCCCCGCGCGCGTCCCGCGAGCTCGCCGCGGTGGCGCGGCATTCGTCCGAGAACGCGTGCCCACACTGCGGACGGGGGTGCGCGGGTCGCATCGCTCCTCCAGAAGCTAGGGAAGAAGCGGGAAGGCCTCGGGTCGGCCCGGCCCCACAGGAGCGTCGCCTCGGGACGCGCCCTGCGAGCGGTAGGCGTCCCAGACCCTCGGTGGTTCCCGCTTCTCCGGAGGTCCGAGCGGGTCCGGGGTAGATACGTTCGTAGTCAACCGTGATTGACCGCCGGCTCGTGCGCCGTGACGCGAACGGGGGAGCGGGGTTCCCCTAGTCCTCCAACGGCCGGCCTCGCTCGGGCCGGGCCCTCGACCGAGGAAGCAGCATCAATCCTTCCTCGGGATCACCGATCAGCATGCCTTTGCCTCGGAGGAAGAGTCGCCCGGTCCACGCGATCGTGACCGCGTCCAGCTCGTCGTGGGTCAGCTCCCGCGTATGCAGCGGGCCCGCAAACCCTTGGTCTCGCAACCGGGCCTGGAGGACGCTCGTCCCGGCCTTCTTCCGGGGGAGCCCCAGAAGGTCCTGGGACGCCCCGGGATATCCTTCGACGACAGCGAGGCCGTGCCGCTCGAGCCGTCGCGCGAGCGTCATTCCTCGCACGGTCAGCATCCGCATCGGTCCGAGCGTCAGCGGGAAGAAGGGGATCCCCAGCCGCTGAAGCTCCCGGTCGCACGCGCGGAGGTGAGGACCGGATCGGTCGTCGATCGTCGCTCGTCCTCGGGGGAGGGACAGCGGGGCGTCCACGACCACCAGGGCAGGTCGGGCACGACGGACGACGGTGACGATCTCCTCGTCCGAGCCGAGGACGGAAACGTCGAGCGACCGTTTCGAGCGGAGGATACAACACCCGGTCGCCCGACGCGGCGACCCCGCGAGGTCCAGTCCGACGACCGGTCCCGCCCCCGGCGGCCGACGGCGGAGAAGGTGGGTGGGGCCGGGTCTCCCGGTACGGCGTAGTGTCATAGTACCGCGATGGCGACGCGGTATGTCAAGCCGCGAGGGGGCCGCCGTACCGGCAGGCGGAGCTAAAGAGGAGGGGGCGACTCGCAGGCAGCGTCTATGCCAGGTTCGTGTCCGGATTGCGGGGCCGAGGTCGAGTTCGAGGACCAGGAGGTTCGCTTGCGAACCGGGACGTGCGGCGCCTGCGGCCACGAGTTCACGTTCGTCGCCGGGACCACCCTTCGTCCCGGTAGCCCCGTGACCGAGGACGCAGGGGCCCCGGAGGTCGGGGAGGTCGAAGCGACGCGCAGCGCCTCCCCTCCTCCGGGCACTCCCGAGTGCGCCGATTGCGGGTCTCCCCTCGCCTTCCGGGTCCTCGCGGACGGCTCCCTCGAGGCGAGCTGCGAGGACTGCGAGACGAAGACCGTGTTCGTCGAGCGGTCCGAATCGGACCGGGGACCGCCACGGCGACCCCCCGACCGCTCGGAACGAGCCGGTCCGCCGGGCCCGCGCAGCCGACCCTGCCGGCAGTGCGGCGCTCCGCTCCGCTTCAGCACGAACGAGGAAGGGGCCCTCGTGGGGGAGTGCGAATCGTGCGGGAACAAGTTCGTCCTTCCCCCGCGGGACTCGTAC
>JASHYY010000225.1 GCA_030042815.1 Thermoplasmata archaeon
CTCGCCGCGATCGACCACGGTCCCGCCGCGGATCCGGTAGTACTGCAGCGGGTGGCGAAGGAACTCCTCGAAGCAGAGCGGGTCCCGGGCGCGGTCGACCGGCGCCGCGGCCGTGGGGTCGCCGTCGCGCGCGCACAGCCCGTGGCTCCGCAGCGTGTCGCATTCGGGCGGCTCGTAGCCGCGGCTCCCGTCGCGCAGCGTGATGTGCTCGACCTGGTAGCGCGTGATCGACTCGTCGAAGTCGGGCGCACCGCGGTACGCGTCCACGATCGTCTCGAAGTCCGCCCCCGCCCGGTGGAGGAACGCCGCGAGGCAGAACCGCCCCGAGTGCGAGAGGTTCTCCCCGTGCTCGAGCGTCCGCTGCATCTTCCGGATGCACGGGGGGAACCGGTCGGGCCGCAGCGAGCCCGCGGGCCCTCCCGGCCGGGCGACCGGCACCGGCGTGCGCCGGGCGACGTCGTCGAGGAGCTCGCGCTCGCGCTCGCGGACGAGCCCGACCACGTCGTCGGCGAGCGGCAGGGGAACCGCGAGCCGGAGCCGGACGGCCTCCTGGAGGAGCCGGGCGGCCCGGACCGGTCGCACGAGGACCTCCCCGTGGGCGAGCTCCTGTCGGGGGAGTCGGAACTCCGCTTCGCGGATCGGTGTGGCGAGCCGCAGGTAGTCGACGAGCGGGAACGCGATCCGGTCGCCGTGCTCGGAGAGGGCGTAGCCGAGTCGGCGGGCGACCTCGGCGAGCTCCTCCGCCGGCACGGCCGCGAGCCGGGCGTGGCCCCGTTTGGCCTCCGCGACGGCCCAGCGACGCAGGGTCGTCGGCACGGGCGCGGCCGACAGGACGATACGGGCGAACAGGAACGACAGGAACCGGACGCCGGGGTCGGCCCGGGCGAGCTCGTCCAGGTCGCGGGCGCCGCGCGGGTCGTCCGCCGCGGCGAGCACGCGGGTCCGCCCGAGCGACCGGGCGGTGGCGTACGTCGGTTCCTCGAGCAGCGACCGGACGGAGACCGCGTCGCCGGCGAGGAGCGCCTCCGCCCCCGGCAGGAACGGGTACTCCGCGAAGAGCGACCGTTCGTCTAGAGGAGCCGCGGTACGACGAACTGCCATACGAGCAAGAGCAGGACGAGCAACGAGGAAAGCGTGGCGGCCCGGCCCGCGAACCGGTCGAGCTCGGCCTCGGTCCACGCCTTCTTCACGCGCGCGGCGACGCTCGCGACGAAGTCCCGGAACAGCCAGCCCCCGTCGAGCGGATAGAGCGGCAGCGAGTTCGACAGGCCGAGGAGGAGGTTGATCCAGGCGAGCCAGTAGAGAATGTTCGCCCCGACCCAGAACGCCGAGGTGCCGGTGCCCGCGAACGGGCCGGTGAGGTGGTAGTAGCTCGTCGTCGAGCCGCTGACCGGTTCGAGCGACGCGAGCGGAAGCACGAGCCAGTCGAGGGTGCCGACGAGCGGACCCTGGTCGCTCCCCGCCGGCCAGACGAGGACCTGCTTCAGCTCGGCCGGGGTCAGGGAGTCGACCCCGACACCGAGGAAGCCCCGTCCCTTGACGGTCGGGCTCTTCGTGAGGACGACCGTGGTCGTGACGCTATGGCCGAGGCCCGCGTCGTAGTAGACGAGCGAGACGCTCTCCCCCGGCGTCGTGTTGGCGAGCGCCGCCTCGAACAGCGCGGTCGTCGGCGTGCTGGTCGAGTTGACCGCCGTGATGATGTCCCCGGCGGAGAGACTGAGGTTTGCGGCGGGCGTGTTCGGCTCGACATACGCGATCCCCACGCCGATCGCGTTCGGCTGGACGGAGACCGCGACGAGGCCCGAGAGGGCGAAGAAGAACACGACCGTGAGCGCGAAGTTCGCGAGGACCCCGGCCGCCGCGACCCGGTCCCGCTGCCGCCGCGGGGCGGCGAGCATCTCCTTGTCGTCCTGCTCGACGAACGCGCCGATCGGGACGACGAACCAGAGGATCCCGAGGCTCTTCACCCCGATCTTCTGCGAGCGCGCGATGATCCCGTGCATCAGCTCGTGGAGGACGATGCCGACGACGAGCGCGACGATCCCGTAACCGAGCGGGATGATCGGGTTGATCCCCGGCAGTCCCACGGCCTCCGTGACCGACGGGGCCTGGGACGGCGAGAGCCGGAACGAGGCGACGGCGCCGAGCAGCAGGAGGACGACGATCGTGACCATCGAGATCGCCGCGAGCACGATGCCGAGGTCGGCGACGACCGACCAGAACCGGCGGAACCGGCCCCATCGGTCGAGCAGGGAACGACCGCGCTGGGTCTTCGTCATCAGCGCGGGGCCCATGAGGGAGAGCGCCCGGTCCGGGCCGAGGCGTCCCGACCGGTAGAGGCCGTAGAGCACCGCTCCGTAGACGGCGATCAGCGCGATCGCGATCTCGTAACCGAGGTACGGGTCCACGGGCTATCGCGGTAGGCAGTCCGGGCCCGGGTTAAGAGGTCTTGCGGCACCGGCGGTCGCGACGCCCCCGTCTAGAAGGATATGCGGAGAAGGTCGCCTACCTCGAGCGGAGGAGAACGCGCCGTGCGCCCCCGCTGGCCCCGCTGGATGCCGGTGGCGATCGCCGCCGTGCTCCTCGTTCCGACCGGCCTCGCCGTCACGCCGACCGCGGGGTCGACCTTCGCCCCTCGGAGCGCGTCGGTCTCCGTGGTCGAGACCTCCCTGCAGGGCCCGGTGTCGGGATCGGGCGACGTCACGGTCGCCCCGGTGACCTCGGTGTCGGGCGGCGCCGAGCTCC
Source organism: Thermoplasmata archaeon (assembly GCA_030042815.1). Lineage (GTDB taxonomy): Archaea > Thermoplasmatota > Thermoplasmata > Lutacidiplasmatales > UBA184 > Lutacidiplasma. Next base: position 2,746 of record JASHYY010000225.1, read on the forward strand.
TCGGACCGTTCCCCGCTGCAACCGTCCTCCAGGTCGCGGTCGGCCTGCCGCTGGGCGACCCGTCCGGCCTCGCGACGTATCTCGAAGCCGAGTACGACCGGGGGGGCTCCGGTGCGGGCCCGTACCTGACGCCGACCGAAGTCTCGGAGCACTACGGACCGTCCGCCACGTCCGTGGCCGCCGTCGACCGGTACTTTGACGCCGATGGGCTCACGACGACGCCGTCTCCGAACGGACTCCTCGTCACGGTCACCGGGCCGAGCTCGGACCTCGCGCGGGCGTTCGGTACCGACTTCGACGAGTACCGAGACGCAGCGGGCCGCCCGTTCTACGGGCACTCCACGACGGCCACGCTCCCGTCGGCGCTCGGTGTCGACGGGGTCTACGGGCTTTCCAACGAGACGGCCCTGGTTCCCTCCGCTTCCCCGTCGACGATAGTTTCGGCCGCCCCGATCGTTCCCGCCGCGGGTTGCTCGAGCGGTCCGTCGGGGCTGAGCCCATGCGAGGTCCGGACGGCGTACGATTTCGCCGGGCTCGTCGCGAACGGGACGAACGGGAGCGGCGAACGGATCGGGATCGTGGACGCCTACGACGGAGGGGAGCCTCAGACCGAGCTCGAGAGCGACCTCGCTCAGTTCGAGGCCGAGTTCGGCCTCCCGACGGGCGACGTGAGCTACGCGTACCCGGTGTCGACCTCGATCGACCTCAACGGCTCCGACGTGAACAGCGGCTGGGGGCTCGAGGAGGCGCTCGACCTCGAGTGGGCGCGCGCCACCGCGCCGGGGGCAGCGATCACGATGACCTTCGCGCCGGACGCCGCGACCGGACTCCTCGCGGCGGTCGACTGGCTCGTGGCCACCGACGCGGTGAACGTGATCTCGATGAGCTGGGGCGAGCCGCTGACGGGGACCTACAACGAGTTCGAGGGCCCCTGCTCGAGCGCGTGCAATGCCACCACCGACGGCACGCTCGCGATCCTCGACCCGGTCCTTGAGGTCGCGGCCGCGGAAGGGATCGGCGTCTTCGCGGCGACCGGCGACTGCGGCGCCGCGGACGGGACCTCGGGCGTCGCGGTCAACTATCCGGCCGCGGACCCGTGGGCGACGGCGGTCGGCGGGACGGTCCTCTCGGTCGAGTCGAACGGCACGTACGTCTCGGAGACCGGCTGGTCCGGTAATCAATCCGGCACGTACGCCCCCGGTTGCAGCAACCAGGGCGGCTCGGGCGGGGGGTATGCGGCCCTGCCTCGGCCCGCGTGGCAGTCCGCGCTTCCCGACGCCCCGGGGGGTCGCGCCGCGCCGGACGTCGCGCTCGACGCCGGTACGCCGGTGACGATCGTCTACAGCGGGCAATCCGAGGGCGTCCTCGGGACGAGCGTCGCGACCCCGATCTGGGCGGGCATCGCCGCGATCGCCGACCAGCGGGCGGGGGTGGCCCTCGGGTTCCTCGACCCCGCCCTCTACCGGATCTACGCCGACGCGGCCGAGTACGCGGCCGACTTCCATGACGTCACCACGGGAAACAACGGCTACACGGCGGGCGTCGGTTGGGACCCGGTCACGGGCCTGGGCTCGCCGAACGTCGCCGCCCTGGCCAACGACCTGGTAGCGCCCCACGCGCTCGTCCCCGCGCCCCCGACCTCGTTCCTCTTCGCCTCCCCGCGCTTCGGGCCCGCTCCGCTCACCGTCTCCTTCGCGGTCAACGTCTCGGGCGGGACGGGAGTCTACCCGCTCACGGAGGTCGTCTTCGGGGACGGGAACGCGAGCGTCGTCTCCGGAATCGTGACCCACACGTACGGCGCCCCGGGGGTGTACGACGCGTACGCCTACGTGCTGGACTCCTCCGACAACGCGTCGGCCTCGCCGCCGCTCGCCATCGTGGT
>JASHYY010000226.1 GCA_030042815.1 Thermoplasmata archaeon
CTGCGTCCTCGCCTCGCCCGGTCGCATGCTCGACCTCGCGGAAGGCCTTCCGTGACCCCGGCCTCCGCGGGGCCCCGCTCCCGCGCCCTTGCCCGGCGGGCGGCCCGGGTGCTCGTCGGCGGCGTCGACAGCCCCGTACGGTCGTTCCGCTCGGTCGGCGGGTCCCCGGTCTTCTTCGCTCGGGGACGCGGAGCCTATCTCTTCGACGTCGACGGCCGCCGCTACCTCGACCTCGTCGGGTCCTGGGGCGCGAACCTCCTCGGGAACGCGCCGCCCGCCGTGGTCGCCGCGGTACAGCGGACGGCGAACGCGGGGCTGACGTTCGGCGCTCCGTCGCCGCTCGAGCACGAGCTCGCGGAGGAGGTCCGCCGGGCGGCCCCGGTGCTCGAACGCCTGCGGTTCGTCAGCTCCGGCACCGAGGCGGTGATGAGCGCGGTGCGGGTCGCGCGCGGGTTCACCGGACGGACGAAGGTCGTCAAGTTCGAGGGAGGCTACCACGGCCACTCCGACGGACTGCTCGCGCGGGCCGGCTCCGGACCGGCGACCCAGGCGCTGCCGGACTCGGCGGGGGTACCGGCCGCGGTCGTCGGAGAGACGCTGGTCGCCCGCTACAACGACCCCGAGGGCCTCGCCGAGGCGTTCGAGCGGCACGGGCCGTCGATCGCAGCGGTCGTGGTCGAACCGGTCGCGGCCAACATGGGGGTCGTGCTGCCGCAGCCCGGCTTCCTCCCGGCGATCTCTCGCCTCGCCCGACAGCACGGGGCGCTGGTCGTCGCCGACGAGGTGATCACCGGGTTTCGGCTGCGGCGAGGGACCGTCCACGAGTCGCTCGGGCTCTCCGCCGACCTCGTCACCCTCGGAAAGGTCGTCGGCGGCGGGATGCCGATCGGCGTCTACGGCGGCCGGCGGGACGTGATGGAGACGGTCGCGCCGCTCGGCCCGGTGTACCAGGCCGGAACGCTCTCGGGCCATCCGCTCGCGATGGCGGCCGGACGCGCCACGCTCGACCGCTTGACCCCCCGAGTGTATGCGACCCTCGAGCGCACCGGGGCGGAGCTCCAGGAGACGCTCCTCCGGCTCTCCGAGGAGGAGCGCGTCCGACCGTTCACCCTCCCGCGGGCCGGCTCGATGCTCGGGCTCTTCTTCGCCCCCGGACCGGTGGTCGACTTCGCGAGCGCCGGGAAGACCGATCGGGCGGAGTACGCCCGGTTCTTCCATGCCGTTCTCGGCCGGGGGGTCTACCTGCCGCCGTCGGCCCTCGAGACGACGTTCGTCTCGGCCGTCGTCCGGTCCCCGGACCTCGTCCGGGCCGAGGAGGCGTTCCGCGCCGGTTTCCGGGCCGCCCGCCGGAGAGGGCGATGAGGCGCGACCGTCTCGTCCGGGCGCTGCGGGGGGAGGAGACCGACACCACCCCGATCTGGCTCATGCGACAGGCCGGGCGTCACCTCCCCGGATACCGCGCCCTGCGGGCGGCCCACCCGATCCTCGACCTCGCGCGCACGCCCGAGCTCGCCGCCGAGGTGACGCTCGAGCCGGTCCGCCGGTACGACGTCGACGCCGGCGTCGTGTTCGCCGACATCTCCCTCCCGTTCCTCGGCCTCGGCGTGCCGTTCTCGATCGACCCGGGCCGCGGGCCGGTCGTCGCCCGGCCCGTCCGCTCCCGTGCCGACGTGAACGCGCTCCCCGAGTTCGACGCGCGCGCCTCGGTGCCGTTCGTCGGGAAGGCGATCGAGCGGTTCCTCGAGCTCGAGGCCGAGCGCCCGATCCTCGGGTTCGCCGGCGGCCCGTTCACGCTCGCCGCCTACCTGGTCGAGGGCGGGGCCTCCCGCGACTACCCGCAGACGAAGCGGTTGCTCTACTCCGACCCGGCCACGTTCGACCGTCTCATCGCGCGGCTCGCCACCGCGACCGTCGACTACCTCCGGATGCAGGCCAAGAGCGGGGCCGCCGCGCTTCAGCTGTTCGACACCTGGGTCGGTGCGGTCTCCCCGGCGGTCTTCGAGCGCCACCTCCTCGGACCGCTCCGCTCGATCTTCGAGGAGCTCCGGGCGCTCGGCCGTCCGACGATCTACTTCTCGACCGGCTCGTCGCATCTCCTCGAACTGATCTCCCGCACCGGAGCGGACGCGCTCGGGGTCGACTGGCGCGAGCCGCTCGGCCGGGTCCGCTCCCGGGTCGGGCCGTCGCTCGCGCTGCAGGGAAATCTCGACCCGGGAGCGTTGCTCGGGCCGCCGGAGGCGCTCCGCCGGGAGGCGCAGCGGGTCCTCGACGAGCTGCCGGGCGGTCGTTCGCACGTCTTCAATTTAGGTCACGGCGTTCTCCCCGAGACCGACCCGGAGCGAGTGCGGGAGCTCGTCGAGTTCGTGCACTCGGCCGGCCGGGAGTTGAGGAAGCGATGACGTCCCCGGCACCCCCGGCCGAGCCCGCGGTCCTCCTCATGGGGTACGGCAGTCCCAACGGGACGGAGGACCTGCCCGACTACCTCACGGACGTCCTGCACGGACGGCGGCCGTCCGAGGAGATGGTCGCCGAGTACGTCCGGCGCTACGACCTCATCGGCGGCTCGCCGCAGAACCGGATCCTCGCGTCGCTGCGCGGAAAGCTCGAGCGACGCCTCGGCCGGGAACGCCCCGGGACCCGAGTGTTCCTGGGCGTCAAGCACGGCCGGCCGGCGCTCCGCGACGTGATCCCCGAAGCGGCGCGGGCCGGCGTCCGCCACCTCACCGCAGTGCCGCTCTCGCCGTACGCCTCGACGTGGATCAGCGAGCCGTACCGCGACGGCGTTGCCGAGGGGGTCCGGGCCGCCGGTACGCCCATCGAGGTCGACGTGCGGCTCGACTGGCATCTCGACCCGCACTGGGTCGGCTACTGGGACCGCGCCGTCCGCGCGGAGCTCCGCGCGCAGCCGGACCCGTCGAGCGTCGTGCTGCTCTCGGCCCACAGCCTCCCGCAGCGGATGCGGGACCGCGGGGACCCGTACCCGGAGATCCTGGCGGAGACGTCCGGCGCGATCGCCCGACAGGCGGCGCTGAGCCGCTGGTCGTTCACCTACCAGAGCGCCGGCAACACCACCGAGCCGTGGCTCGGTCCGGACATCACGGACGTCATGCTCGACTGGAAGGGTCGGGGGGCCCGCCGCCAGGTCGTCGCGTCGTTCGGCTTCGTCTTCGACCACCTCGAGGTCCTCTACGACCTCGACGTCGTCGTTCGGGAGTTCGCCGAGTCCCACGGGATCGAGTACCGTCGGGTGCCGATGCCGAACGATTCGGACGACGTCGTCGAGGCGCTCGCCGCGCGCGTCCTCGGCCCCGGCCGCACGTAGGCGCCCGACCCTTCCGGGGAGCGCCGTCGAGATTCGACCTTCCGACCGCTGGGTTCTTGCCGACGGTGCGCTCCGGGAGCGTTCGGAGCCATGCCCGCAGCCCCCGCTCCCGGTCCCCCGCCGATGCGGCGAGCGTACCACCGCAACTGGGTCGAGGCGATCTCGTCGGTCGCCCGCGTCGCACCGGGAGGGGCCGTTCGCCGGGTCGGGGAAGTGACGGTCGTCCGGAGCGGTCTCGGGATCACGGCGTTCAACTGCGTCTTCGCGCTCGAGCCGCCGCGGGCCCTCGACGGCGTGGCGGAGGAGGTCGAGTCCCAGCTGGGGAGCGGAGAGAACCCGTGGTGTCTCCTCACGAGCGCCGAGAGCACGGCCGGGTTCGAGCCGCTGCTTCGGGACCTCCGGTTGCGACGGTACGAGGTGCTCCCGGGGATGGTCTGGGAGCCTCTGCCGGTCGCCGCACTCCCTCCGCCGGCCGGGCTCGAGATCCGACGCATCGAGGAACCGGGGGAGCTGCGGACCTTCGGACGGGCGATGATGGAGGGGTTCGGGGCGAGGGTCGACCTGATGGACCCGTGGGCCGACGCGGCCGTCGCGAAGGACTGGTCCGCGGGTCCCTCCTCGGGGTACTACCTCGGATGGTCCGAAGGTCGCCCCGTGGCGACCGCGGTCCGATATTCCACGGGAGCCATCGCCGGGATCTACGGGGTCAGCACCGTTCCGGACTTTCGACGGCGCGGTTGGGGAGCGGCGATGACGCATCGGGCCGCCGTCGACGGGGGAGCGGAGGGCTGCCGGGTCAGCTTTCTGCAGTCGTCCGAGATGGGCCGATCGGTCTACGAACGCCTCGGGTACCGAACGATGGAGGAGTACGTCCTCTGGGCCCGCCAGACGGACCCCCGGCCGGGCGGAACGGGATGACGCGACCGCGGGCTCGACCGAGCCCTCGACGAACTCGGTCCCTCCGTCGGCGTACCCATCCCGGCGCCGCGAAGCGTTCCCGCCCGGGACGGCGGCCGATCGGGGTCTACTGGGGGCGATTCAATCCCCCGCACCGGGGCCACCTCGCGGTCGTCCGCCGGCTCGAGCGGCGCGGCCGCCTCGTCATCGCGATCGGCAGCGCGGAACGCCGGAACGAGCGGCGGAATCCGTTCAGCGGCCGAGAGCGGCAGACGATGTTTCGGTCCTACCTTCGGGAGGCCGGGGTTCGGGGCGTCCGGGTCGTCGCCCTGCGGGACGGTCCGTCCCTGTCCTGGGCGGTGCGCAACCTCGTCCGGACATGCCGACCCGACGTGCTGTTCCTCTCGGACGAGAAGTCACCGGTGGCCCGGGCCGTGACCGACCGAGTCCGCGTGGTGCCGTTCGCGAGAACGGGGAACGTCTCCTCCTCACGGATCCGGGACCTCATCGCGAGGGGCGACCCGGGCTGGAAACGGCTCACCGGTCGTTCGGTCGCCCGGTTCATCGAATCGAGCGGCGGCGACCGCCGAATCCGACGGATCTACGGACGCGCTCGGCGGCGGACTCGAACGAAGGGGTCCCGGGATCGGCCGGTGCGGGCTACGCCGCTCGTTCGGCGCGGGTCGGACGTCGCCCCACGGTGATCCAGACCCCGTCCGGGTCGAGCACGCTCGCCATCCATCCCTCGGTCGTGGCCGGAGACCACTTCGTCGGACGGGCTCCCGAGCGCAACAGCCGCCGGTAGACGCGCTCGAGCGTCGCGCGGCTCGCGACGCCGACGGTGAAGTCGAGATGGTCGAGGGCGTCCCCGGCCCGGTAGGGACCGTCAAAGAGCGAGCCCTTCGGATACCAGTTGAGCTCCACGACCCGCTTCGACCGCGGGTCCTTCAACTGGACCCACCGTCCGCCGCCCCAGCTCCGGGTGTCGCCCCGGGCGACGACCCGAAGTCCGAGGGCGCGGGTGTAGAAGCGCAGCGATCGACGGATGTCCGTGACGCGGATGCCGACCTGTTCGAGCCTCATCGGACGACGGAGAGGGACGGGCTAGATAGACCATCCGGCGGGGTCGTTTGCGCCGTCCCTCCGCCTACGGAAGGCGTCCGAGCAGGAGCTCCCACGGAAGGAGCTCGCCGATGCGCAGGACCCCCGAGCGCATCCACGGGTCGTCGGCGAGCCGGTGGCGGAGCGATGCCTCGTCGTCCGCGCGCAGCACGAGCATCGCCCGGTGCGTCGGGCCCCCGTGGATCGGTCCCCCGAGCACGACGCATCGCTCGTCCACGAGGGCGTTCATGAACGCGGCGTGCTCGGGCCAACCGGCCTGATTCCGCATCGGCTTCGCCCCATCCCACGACGGTCCCGGCTCGTTGATCACGACGAAGAGCGGCATCGGTCGGTCTCGGACGGTGGGAACCCGCCGACCCGTTTCAACTCCTCGCGGTCGGGGGCGGGGGGGCTTGGCGGAGGGGACGAGGAGCCGCCGGCGATCGTGCACTCCGGTTTCTCCGCGGTGCGCAAGGGTATGGGAACCTGGGCAGGGGTGCGATTTCCCACGAGACTCCGACCCGACAGGGAACGGAAACCCTGACGTCTCCCTTCGCCCTCCTCCCGGTAAGGGAGCCCCGATGGCCCTCGCGAAAGGCGCCGAGACCGTGGTCCGGAACCCGACCCGCCGCGCGGACCGGTTCGCCGCGGGCAAGGCGCTGCGCCACCGTGTGCCGCGGTCCGCGCACTCCGCGTGGACGCCGGACCCGGACCGGCCCGACCCGGTCGACCTCCTCGAGAAGGTCGACCGCTCGCGCGTGGCGCGCTTGCTTCCGATCCGGTACGCCCGGATGGCGCTGTCGCCGTTCACCTTCCTGCGCGGCTCGGCCGCGATCATGGCCCGCGACCTCGCGGGCACGCCGACGACGGGGTTGCGGGTCCAGCTCTGCGGGGACGCGCACGTGGAGAACTTCGGCGCCTTCGCGACGCCGGAACGCGACCGGGTCTTCGACGTCAACGACTTCGACGAAACGCTGCCCGGACCCTGGGAGTGGGACGTGAAGCGTCTCGCGACGAGCCTCGTCCTCGCGGCCCGCCAAAGCCGGTTCCCGCCGGCGGCCTCCCGGGCGGCCGTCCGCGCCGGACTTCGGGCGTATCGGGAAGCGATGGCCGCGTACGCCCGGATGCGATACCTCGACGTCTGGTACGCTCGGCTCGACCTCGAGACCCTCTCCGAGAGGATCCCCCGGGCGGCCCGGAGGAACATCCGGCGCACGCTCGCGAAGGCCCGCCACCGGACCGGTTTCCACGCCTTCCCCCGCCTGGTCGAGCCGGTCCGGGGAGAGTTCCGCATCCGGGACGACCCGCCGCTCATCGTGCACTACCGGGACCACGCGGACGCAGAGGCGTCCGCCCGATTCTTCGCCGACTACCTCGCGACGCTGCCCGTGGAACGGCGCATGCTGCTCGAGCGGTACCACCTCGTGGACGTGGCCCAGAAGGTCGTCGGGGTCGGCAGCGTGGGCACGGTCTGCTCGGTCCTGCTCCTGATGGCGGACGACGACGTGCCGGACCCGCTCTTCCTCCAGCTCAAGGAGGCCGAGGCCTCGGTGCTCGAGCCGTACGCCGGCCCGAGCGTCTACCACAACCACGCCGAACGCGTCGTGGTCGGACAGCACCTCATCCAGGAGGCGAGCGACGTCGTGCTCGGCTGGAGCACGCTCGAGTCGAGGGACTTCTACGTGCGCCAGCTGCGCGACATGAAGGCCACTATCGAGGCCGCCTCGCTCGGCCCGAAGGGCCTGCTCGGGAAGGGCGAGGCGTGCGGGGCGGCGCTCGCACGGGCCCACGCGCGCACCGGGGACCCGGCACGGATCGCGGGCTACCTCGGTCGAGGGGAGGCGTTCGACGACGCGGTCGGTTCGTTCGCCCGCGCCTACGCCGACCAGATGGAACGGGACCACGCCGAGTTCCTGAAGGCGATCCGGAAGGGGCGGCTGCCGGTCGCGTCGGGCGTCTGACCCTCTCGACCGTTCATTCCCTCTCGGCGACCGACAGGTTAACAGCCGCCCTCCCGGTTCGGGCCTCCGTGGCGTCGGACCGGGCGACCGCCTTAGGGCCGGAATCCGCCTCGCTGAGCCCGGAGGAGCGCCGCTGGCTGCACGACAAGTACGAGCGGCTGTCGACCGAGGAGAGCGGGCTGTCGGCCAGCCGCACGTCGTACTACGCGGCGATCGGGACCGTGCTCCTCACCGCCTTCGTGGTCGCGGTCGCGGACCTCTACGGTCGCCCCCTGATCCTCGTGGTGATGATCAGCTTCCTCGCGGCGCTCGGACTCGTCATCTCGTTCATCTGGGCCGTCCTCCTCCATCGGACGAACGACGCGGAGAAGCTCTACCGGGAGGCGGCCCTCCGCCTCGAGGAGAACGCGCCGCCGATCGCGGGGACGCTCCCCGTGCCCGTGACCCGGCGCTCGGGGAGGACGCTCGAGGTCAACCTGCTCCGGCCGTACGACGCCCACCGTCGCCGCTTCGACCCCACCCAGCACATCTCATGGATGGACCGGGTCAACCCGACCGCGCTGACCGAGACGCTGCCCCGGGTCTTCATCGCGATCTGGATCGGGGTCGCGGTCATCGGCTGGGCGTGGTATCTCCTCGGCCGGTAGGGGCGGGCGGAGCCTCTCCGACCGGGGTCCGGCGGCCGCCCCGGCTCGGTTCGTCCTCGGAGACGGACGCGGGTTGTCGCGACCCATCCTTCGGTACCGTGATATATTCCTCGAATCTGAAAATCCCCGTGAGTCGTTGTTCGGCGGGCCCGTCCGTGGTGGCCACGTCCCGGCCTCGGCGGGTCGGTGTCCTTGGTTGAGTACAAGTGGACCGTCCTCTCGAACACGACGCTCGGGGCCCTCCTCGCCTCCCTCGACGGAACGATCGTCCTGATCTCGCTCCCCGTGATCTTCAAGGGGATCGGGGTCGACCCGTTCCTCCCCGGGAGCTTCCCGATCCTGATCTGGCTCCTGCTCGGCTACGGCGTCGTCACCGCGACCCTGCTCGTCACGTTCGGCCGGCTCTCGGACATGTGGGGCCGGGCCCGGATGTACAACCTCGGGTTCGCGATCTTCTCCTCCGCCTCGGTCCTCCTCTTCCTCGAGCCGTGGACGGGCGCGACCGGGGCCTGGGCGCTCGTCGGCTTCCGCCTGATCCAGGGGGTCGGAGCGGCGTTCCTCTTCGCCAACTCGGCGGCCCTGCTCACCGACGCGTTCCCCGCGAACGAGCGGGGGAAGGCGATGGGGATCAACCAGATCGCCTTCATCGGCGGCTCGATGGTCGGCCTGATCACCGGCGGGATCCTGGCGAGCATCCCCGACCTCCACTTCGGGCCGTACGTCCTTCCGACCTGGCGCCTCATCTTCCTCATCAGCGTCCCGATCGGGGTCGCCGGGACCGTCTGGGCCTACGCCCGCCTGCGCGAGATCTCCGTGCGGCGCGCGAACCAGAAGATCGACTACCTCGGCAACACGACGTTCGCGGTCGGGCTCACCGTCCTCCTCGTCTCGGTCACCTACGGCCTCCTGCCGTACGGGGGCCAGCCGATGGGCTGGCACGACCCGTGGGTGCTCGCCGGGATCGCCGGCGGCGTCGTCCTCCTCCTGCTCTTCCTCTACGTCGAGACCCGGGTGCCCGACCCGATGTTCCGGCTCGAGTTCTTCCGGAACCGGTCGTTCGCGGCGGGCAACGCCGCCGCCTTCCTGGGCTCGATCGCGCGCGGCGGGATGATGCTCCTCCTCGTCCTGTGGTTCCAGGGGATCTGGCTCCCGCTCCACGGCTACTCGTTCGCGCAGACCCCGCTCTGGGCGGGGA
>JASHYY010000227.1 GCA_030042815.1 Thermoplasmata archaeon
GGCCGAGAACCGGACCGCGTGCTTGCGGGCGAACGACTCGTACGCGTCGGCGATCGTCTGGCGCAGGTTGCCGGGGAACGCGGTGGATTCGAACAGTCCGCGGATCCGCTGGGCGGCCGCGTCCACGGTCTCGGGGCGGTTCGGGTCAATGGTCGCGAGCGCCGACGGGATCTCGTGCTTCAGCGGGGTCGCGTCCACGAACGCCTGGTAGGCGTCGGTCGTCAGAACGAACCCGGGCGGGATCGGCAGTCCCTGGCGGACGAGCTCTCCGAGCTTCGACGCTTTTCCCCCGACCTGCGCGAGGTCGGAGTCGGAGACGTCGGCGAGGTCGACGACGAGTGCCATGGAGCCGCCTAGGTCCCCCCGCGCTCGACGACCCACGCGACGAGGTCGGAGGTCGGCGAGTACGGATGCACGACGTGACGGTCGACCACGGCCCAGGATGCTCCGGGATCCAGCGCGCCCACCACGACCTCCAACCGACCCTCGAACTCGGCTCGCGAGGCCACCTCGTAGTAGTACAGGCGACCGTGCGGCGCGACGGTGCGTGCCACCGAGGGTATGTACTTAATCCCTTCGTGGGGAAGATTCAGGATGACGCGTTCGCGGGGCGCGGCGGTCGGCACGAACGACTCGATGCGTCCCTCGACGGGCGTGACGCGGTCCGCGAACGGGTACCGGGAGAGCGTCGCGCGCAGGAGCGCGATCGCGTCGGAGTTCGCGTCGACCGCGGTCACCGCGCGGGCCCGTCCGTCCCGGGCGATGGCGATCGCGAACGGCCCGACTCCGCAGCAGAGGTCGTACACTCGGTCGCCCGGACGCACGTCCGCGGCGACGCGCTCGTGCTCGCGGGCGAGACGCGGAGAGAAGTAGGCTCGCTCGAGGTCGACTTCCAGCTCGAGCCCGTTCTCCCGGGCGCGGGTCCGGAACGAGCCCGTGCCGGCGATCCGTTCGACCGTCCGTCGGCGCTCGGGTCCGTGCACGCCCCGGTCGGCTCCCACGACACGGGCGCCGGGAACAAACGCGAGCAGCGCCTCCCCGATCTCCGCTCGCCGGGGCTCCAGCAGGGGAGGCATCCGGACGAGCACGACGTCCCCCACGACGTCGAACGAGCGGGGGAGCTCTCGCTTTTCCTCCGCCGGCCAGTCGAGGAGCTCTCGGTAGTCGCTCGGGCCGGAGCGCGGGACCGGCGGAAACGCCCGCTCGACCTCGACCCCCCAATCGTCGGGAACGGCGGCGTCGGCCGCCAGCGGTAGGACCAGGGAGTTCCCTTCGCGGAGGATCTCGAAGCGGGGGTCGAGCCATCCCCGTTCCACGAGACGTCGGCGAACCTCTTCGCCTCGGGCGCGGGGCACCTCGAGGCCGCGACCGGTCATGGTGTCGTGGCGCCGGGGCTCGCCGGGGGGAGGAGGAGCGAGAGCACCTCCTTGCCGCGCCGGTGGCCGAGCGCACCGCCGGCGGCGGCTGACTCCCCGAACTTCACTGACGCGCTTCCTGGCTGGGGCATCACTCCCGCTCCGGCGAGGAGGAGCGGCACCGGGTCGTCCGAGTGGCCCTTGAGCACGCAGGGGGTCGCGTGGTCGGCGGTGACCGCGACCCGCACCCGGGAGAGGTCGAGGCCTTCGAGGAACGGGCCGAAGTACGACCGGTCGATCGCCTCGACGGCCTCTTGCTTCCGGACGGCGTCTCCGTCGTGGCCGGGCTCGTCCGGGCCCTTCAGATGGACGTAGACGAAGGCATGCTTCTCCGCGAGCTCCCGGGTCCGACGCGCCCGGTCGCGGTAGCCCGCGTCGCGGTCCGCGCCCATCGGGCCGACGTACTCGTCCGCGAGGCCCAGGACGCGCGCGATCCCCCGTTCGACCGGCATCTCGGTCAGGGCCGCCCCGGCCACTCCGTACTTCTCCCGGAACGTGCGGACGGGAGTTTCGGGGAGAGAGCCCGCGTTGCGCACCAGGAGGGCATTGCCGATTCGCTTTCCGGCCATCGCACGGCGCGCGTTCACGCGATGCCCCGCGAGGACCGGCCCGGCCCGTGCGAGGAACACGTTGACCGCCTCCGCGGTGCGTCGGGCCTCGGGCGTTGCGTCGAGCGGCTCGACGGGCAGCACCGTCGGGCGTTCGGGTCGACGGGCCTGTCCCATCCCTCCCACCTTCTCGTAGAACGGGTCGGCGTTGGAGACGTTCGGGGAGAGCGGCCCCCCGGTCAGCGGGTGCAGCCAGAGTACCCCTCGATGTCCCACGGTCGCCCGGACCTCGGCACGGATTCCGAGGTCGGCGAGGAGGTCGGCCGCCGTGACTCCCCGGGCGAGGTCCTGGGCCTCGCTCGTGCCGAGCGAACGGCCCACCCGTGAGTCGAGGATCGTACCGTCGCCGTCGACCGTGGCGAAATTGAGGCGAAACGCCACGTCTCCCCGAGCGAGGGGGATCTCGACCCCGAGCGCTTCGAGGACCCCTCGTCCCGGAGAGTCCTTCACCGGGTCGTACCCGAGCAACGCGAACACGCCGGCGTCCGATTCCGGGGCGACGCCCGGAGCGACCACGACCACGTCGCCGAGCGCCCCGCGGGCTGCGAGCGCGTCGAGGTGGGGGGTCGCGGCCGCTTCCACCGGACTCCGGCCCCCGGTCGCCGGATTGGGGCGGTCGCCGAGGCCGTCGAGGACCACGAGGATCGCGGCGGTCGCGGCCGCCGAGGAAGCGGGGAGTCCGTTGTTCGTTGCCATTCAGTTATAAAGGGAGGCCGGTCTTCCCCCCCGTTCCGTGGCGCAGCAGAAGCTCGGCGGGTTTAGGCGTTTCGTCCAGACGTTCTTCGGGAAGGCGTTCCTGATCGTCCTCGCGGTCGTCGTCGTCTTCGCGACCTACGTCTACGTCGACACCCTGCTCGCGATCCCCGCGATGCTCCTCTTCGGCCTCGCGATCCCGATCTGGCTCGGACTCAAGCGCCCGCGGTACCTCGGGATCATGGGGCTCGTCGTGGTCCTGGCGGTCGCTCCCCTCTCGACGATCGTCATCACGCAGGACATCCGCGCCCCCCTCTCCCCGGCCTCCTCGCTGACCGACATTCCGGGGACGACCGCCGCGCTGATGCAGAACGCTTCGGTGACGCCCTACACCGGCACCGCCTCGACCAACTTCACCTGGACCGTGACGATCGTGCCGATCGGCGGGATCCCCACGGGGAATTCGAGTCCGCTGTGGATCAATCTCTACATCAGCACCTGTCCCGGGGCGACCAGCACCGCCGCCCCGTCCTGGTGTTCGGCCGGCTACCCGTTCACCCTGCTGAACGAGACGTTCTCGGGGAACCTCACGAAGAACACGACCGTCCAGTTCCACTACCAGATCGGAACGGACGGGATCTGGGACTGGCAGATGGGGATCTACACGAAGAACCTCACCACCGGCGCGCTGTTCTTCCAGACCCTGGTCGGCGACCCGACGTACAACGGCATCGAGGGGCCGGTGGTCGGCGACTTCCTCTCCACCTACGGAGCCGTGCTCCCGACGATCTACTTCGACGACGCGCTGTTCCTCGGCGGCCCCTTCTTCGTGATCCTCCTGATCTACCTCCTGTTCAAGAACCGCGAGCGGAAGCGCAAGGAGGCGGCGCAACGCGCCGCCGGGCCGGTGCCCGCCGGCGGGGGCCCGCCGGCGCCCCCGGGAGTCCCCCCGGCGCTTTCGAAGGGCCCTCCGCCCGGGAGTTCCGCTGCCCCGGCCGTGGCGGAGCGGACCTGTCCGAACTGCAACGCGGTGGTCTACGAGAACGAGACGACTTGCTGGAAGTGCGGGGCTTCGCTCACGGCGCCGCCGGCCAGCCAGCCGCTTCCGTCGGGACGTTAACTAGTTCCGAGTCCGCCCAGGACCGTACGGGCGAACGTCCGGGGCGCGTTGGCGCTTACGCGACGGTGATCGACTTGGTCACCCACGTGGCGCTCGAGACGTCCTCGACGGAGAGCGTAGCGGTCCCTGCCCCATCGCCGCTCGGCACCGTGAAGACGCAGGAGACCGTACCGGTCGCAGACGCCGTAAGGCTACCGGTCGTGCACGTCGTGACCGAGGTGTTCGTGGCTCCGTCCTTGAAGTAGATCTTGACCGTGCCGCCGGCCGTGAAACCGGTACCGGTGACCGTCACGGTCGAGGAGCCCGGAGTGCACGACCCCGAACAGGCCGAGGTGCTGATGGACATCGTCGTCACGGAGAACGTCGTGGTGGCGGTCTGACCTCCCGGGTCGGTCGCGGTGATCGTCTGGCTGGTCCCCCAGTTCTTCGAGGGGACCGCGAACGCGCAGGAGAACGTCCCTGTCGCCGAGGTCGTCAGCGAGCCGGTCGTGCACGTCGCCTCCGCGGTGGTCCCGAACTTGAGCGTCACCGCGCTGCTCACGCTGAATCCGGTCCCCGAGACGGTCACGGAGATGCCCATGGCACCGCTGGTGGGGGACACCGTGATGCCCGGGGTCGTCACCGTGAACGACGTCGTCGCCGTGAGTCCGCTCGAGACGTCCGTGGCGGTGATCGTCGGGCTCGTGCTCGCGTAGCCGGTCGGCACCGCGAACGTGCAGCCGAACGTCCCGGTCGCGGACGTCGTGAGCGAACCCGACGTACAGGTCGTGATCGAGCTGGTCCCGAAGACGAGCGTGGCCGTGCTGCTGAGAGTGAACCCGGTCCCCGAGACCTGGATGGACGCCCCCGTCGGGCCCTGCGTCGGGGAGACCGTGATCGCGGGGCTGACGGTCGTGAAGGAGAGCGACCCGGCCGCGGAGCCGAAGCCCGCCACCGTCGCGGACGCCCGGAGGACGTACGACTGGGGCCCACTCGGCACGACCCAGGTCGTCTGACTGTAGACGCTCTCGCTCGTGGGCCCGCTGATCTTGAGTCCCGACGGACCGGTACCCGACCAGAGGTTCGTGCCGGTCGACGTGTTCGCCCAGAACCCGACCGTCAAACCCGCGCTCTGGAGTCCGCCGTTGTACGTGACGAGCGCCTGCAAGGTCTCCGTCGCGCTGGCCGCCGGCGGGGAGCTCAGGAACAGGCCCACCGTCAGCGCCTGGCCCGAAGAGCCCGCGACGATGGAGACGGTCACGGCCGCCGTGGCCGTGGTGCCGTACGCCCCGGTCACGTTCACGAAACCGGTGTACGTGCCCGTGGTGACCGCGGAGGTGTTGCCCGCGAGGATAGAGTACTGCCAGTAGCCGGTCGTGGAGTTGTAGAACATCGGGAGGACGCCGGACGCCTCCCCCGGGACGCCGGTGAGGTAGGCCTTGTTGCCCACCAGGGCTCCCGAGATCGAAGCGTACACAGTGTACGCCTGGCCGGACGTCGGGGAACCCGGGCTCGTCCAGGTCGACGTGATCGTCGGCGGTACGGTGAATCCCTGACCGGGGAGGATGACGCTGTAGATCAGGTTCCCGTTCTGCACGATGTCGACCGTGATGTTGTCCGGCACCGGGTCGCCGACGTAGGTAGACCCGCACCAAGAGGCCGAGGAGAAAGTACGGCTCCACGTCTGACCGAGATTCCAGACGGTCGCCCCGGTCGGCAGGCCCGAACCCGCCGTCACAAAACCGGTGAAGGGACACGCGCTGGGCGTCTCGGCCGACTTGAGGTAGACCTGGGCGCCGAGCGAAACCTGGGGTCCCGCCAGGTGGGTGATGTTCAGCCCGAGGATGTAGTTCTTCCCGCTGACCGAGCCGGAGATCAGGCTGGCCGAGAACTGGTTCGAGTTCTGCGCGGGCGGTCCCGGGAACGTCGTGACGAAGGCGAAGATCGCCGCGAACAGGGTGACGGTAAGGGCGAGCAACAGGATCGTCGCGATGACGTCCGAGACCCCGCGCCGGCCCCCGGCGCGCCAGCGCCGGCGAGGCCCGGGGTGGCTCCCGGCATCGTTCCGACGGGACCGGAAACTCGAGCCGGAACGGACGGTTCCCGACGTCATTCCCCCTACCGGTGGTTTACAGGCGGGACCCGGTTATTTAGAGGTTACCTTCCCCGGGCCTCGGAGCGTGCCCTCGAGAGGGCTCGTGCCGTTCGATACAACGCCGTTCCTGATCGACGTTGCCGGCGAGCGGCCGTCAGTCCGCCGCGGGCACCGAACCCGTCCGGCTCTCCCGGCTCTCCCCTACCGGCCCGAGCCGTCGAACGGAAACTCGCTCGGTATCGCACCGATTTCGATACTCGGCCCGGGGAACGCCGTCCCCGACCGGAGCAACTGAGAAAGAACGAGAGAAAAAGGAAGAAGGAAAGGGTTGGTCCCGTGCCCGCCGGACGAGCGAAGCGGTCGATCCGACCGCCCTGTCCGTCTATGCGAACGCCGTGGACGCCTGGGTGCC
>JASHYY010000228.1 GCA_030042815.1 Thermoplasmata archaeon
TCGGAGAGAGAACGCAGTTCACGTTGACGGGAACCCCTCAAGCGATTGGTTTGGACCCAGTCGCCCGGGCCGGACCGACCCGGAGTGGGTGAGCTTCTTTGCGCAGCGGGTCTTGCGGTGGATTCGTGGTCCGGATGACGTGTCCCCGCCCGGGCAGCGTTCGGCTCCGTCGCGTCGTGGATGACCCGCGGGGGGGACGCAGGGCGCCATCGGCCGGATTCGCCAATGACCGGGTACGTTACTCGAGCCGATCCTCGGGCTCTCCTGACCGCGCACCCGGGCCACTCAGGAGCAAGCGATGAACGCGGACAGTCGGCGGGTGCTGGTGCTGCAACACGCAGAACCCGAACACCTCGGAACGATCCGCAGGGTGTTGGATCAGCAGGGTGTCAACGCTACTGTTGTGCGAGCGGATCTCGGTCAACCTGTTCCCGCCCGACTCGACGGGTTTTCGGGTCTGATCCTCATGGGGGGACCCCAAGGGGTCTACGAGGAGGACCGATTCCCCTTCCTGAAAGCCGAGAAGTCCCTGACCCGTCATGCGGTCGCCACGGAACAGCCGGTGCTGGGAATCTGCCTCGGCAGCGAGATCCTGGCCGAAGCGCTGCGTTCGGGAGTGCGCCCCGGGCGCACCTTCGAGCTCGGATGGAAGCCGGTCACGACGGACCCGGCGGCCACCGACGACCCGGTGTTCTCCCATCTCCCAGGCGAGTTCGTGCCGTTGCACTGGCATGGGGACGTCTACGATCTTCCGAGAGACTCCACGCCGCTCGGATCATCTCAACTCACCGGAGTCCAGGGATTCGCCTATCGCCAGCGGGCCTACGGCCTGCTCTTCCATCTGGAAGCGGAGCTGGACGAGATCCGCAAGATGGCGACCGCCTTTCCGAGCGACGTCCGTCGGGGCGGCTCCACAGCGTCGACGTTACTGTCGGAAGCCCCGAAGTATCTGCCGGCGATGCACGAGGTAGGCTCGAAGGTCTTCCGCGAGTGGGCTTCGCTACTCTGAATCCAGCGCAAACCGCAATCCCGGTCGGACGCGCCGGGGTCCATACCCCGCTGGCGAGTCTGACGTGAGCGGCTGGGGGTCCTGACGGAGGTCGTGCGCCCCGACCCGAGTCTCCGCGCGCGCTGAGCAAAGAGCCTCCCCGGTCGTGCGGTGACCGGGAGGTCCTGCCTACTTTCTCGTCGAAAAGTACTCCGCGAGGATCATCGCGCCGAGGATCACCCGGTGGTCCATTGACTGTCCTTCGGCGATCTGGATCGCGGTCGTGGAGGTCCGAATCGCCGGCTTCCTGTCCCCGGTCGCCACGACGATTCCGCCGCTCACCGTCTCGATCTGATAGTGATACCCCATGGCGTCCGTCGTGAGCAACCAATCCGGTTTCCCGCCGACGGTCAGGCCGTACCTTCTCGAGAGGACGCTCGTTTCCTGTCGGATCGAGCCGAGGACGATCCCATTGGAATCGTGGATCAAGAAATCAAACCGGAGTCCGTGCGCCCGGGTCGCGTCGATCGTGAGCACTACGTTCTGGTCCTCGTCAAGTAATGTGTACCGGATCGGGAACGCGATCTCGCCCTGGGTGGCTCCCAAGGTGCGACCCGAGGCGTCCTGGAATCGATAGTTCGTGAACATCGACAGCTTGTCCCAGACCATCGTCAACTGGCGGACGGTCAAGAGCGCGGGGGAGGCGGAAGGGGGCGCGCCGGCCAAGAGAGGAGCGGACGAAGGGGCGTTCACCGGGGCTCCGCACGCGGGGCAGAACTGGGCTCCCTCGTCCAAGGCTCGTCCGCAGCCGACGCAGAACATCGAGCGCGGAGCGCACTCCGCACGCAAATAGATTGGGACGGCGAGCCGGACGCTTCGAGCCTCAGCGAACTCGGAACTCCGGTCCGCCGGCCCTCACCGGAATCAGGCACCCGGGCCCCGAACCTCGGTGCATCCGCAGGCCGGGGCCGCTCGATCGATCGATCACATCGGCGGAGTTCGCTGGAACCTTTTCGGACCGGCCCGGTACAAGCTGAGCGGGTGGCCGTCAGGGTCTTTGAGGTACGCATGGTCCCAACCCCAAGGCATGCGTTGGGGCATTTGATCGAAACGGACGCCCTTCTTCTGGAGACCCCGACAAACCGGACCGAGATCCGGAGTCTCGAAGTAGAGCACGACCGGGCGACCTCCCGCCGGTCTCCGCTCCGACGTCGCGTGGAGAGCCAGCGTAGCGCCGCCGGCCGGGCTCCTCAGGCGGGCGTAGCCCTCCATGGACTCGATCACGCGAAACCCTAGTTTTTCGTGATAGAATTGAAGGGACTTTTCCACGTCGCGGACGTACACGATGACGTGATTGAGCGAGACCTGAGTAGGGGACACGGAGACCGGAAGGCCCTACCGCTACATCAGGGCCTCGATGAGGGCCCATTCGTCGCCCGCTTCGTATCGCGCTCCCTCGGTGGGTGGGAACGCCTCCCCGGTCGCTGCTCCGGAGCGCGTGAAGTCAGAGCGACAATTCCAGCTTCGCGAACGCTTTAGCGGTGACGCCGAGGAAGCGGACACCATCGAGGCGCGTGAGCACCTCTCCGTCCCGAAACACCAGGATCGAGGGCGTGATCCGAATGCGGAAGGTGTCCCACAGCGGGCTTTCCATCTCCGTGATGTCCGCGATCGCGAGCTTTCCACGGAGCCGCCCCTGCGCTGCCGCGAACTTCGGCATGAATCGGCGAGTGATGGGACACCACTCCGCCCCGAAACAGACCACGTAGACGCCGGTTCGGTTCAGCCGGCCGCCCGAGAAGTCGCCTTCGCGGAGGACCTCGAGACCGGTCGAGGACCAGGGAACTTCGGTCATCGATTTGCTCGTTTGGTTTGGAGGCGGCGGGCCACTTCGGGAAGCGCGACGGTAGGCCGACCGCGGCTCACCCCGGAGG
>JASHYY010000229.1 GCA_030042815.1 Thermoplasmata archaeon
CGGGGCCGGCCCACTGAACATCGCCGGCGGTTCCGGGCGGCGATCGTCAGCGTCGCGGTCGGGCCCGGTGGGCCTTCGCGCGCGTCGGCCGTCCTAACAGTCCCATCCGTTGCGCGAGCCGCCGGTGCTCGGCGGGAGAGATCCACTCGACCTTGAGGTAGTCGATCAGCTGCCGGTCGGGCAGGCCGATCCGCCGCCCCTCCCTCACCGTGAAGGCGTAGGCCTCGACTTCGGAGGGCGCATCGACGTAGCTCCGCCGCGGGTAGAACAGGGGGCGGCCCTCGCGGAACTGGTGGACGTGGCAGAGCTCGTGGACCAGGTCGAGGTACAAGGTGCTCCGGTCCGAGTGGGCGAGGTGGTGGGTGCTGATGAGCAGGTGACCGTCGAGGTCGCTCGTCCCCATGTAGCCGAACTTCGAAGAAAAGAACTCGACCCGCAGATTCCTTAGAATCCGGTCGGTATCCTCTCCGAAGAGCGCCCGGACCGCCTCCACCCGGCCGAAACCGTGGAAGAAGCGCTCGAACGGGTAGAGCTTCGTCGGCGCGCGGCGGTCGATCCGCACCGGCAGTCGCGGAACCCGGGACATTGAATTTCCCCCGCGGGTGGGTCCGCGAGCCTTCGGCCTTATTTGGGCCCGGCGGCCGCGGGGGACCGGAGCGCTTCCACGGCCGAGCCCCATCGACCTCGGGCTCCGTCCGTCCGCGCCGCGGGGATAGGTGTTTATTCGACCATCGGGCCATATCGGGGAGCAGGTCCACGGTCGAATGGCCATGGCCGGCTCAGGCGCCCCGTCCACAACGCGCCGCCCTCGACTGGTGGCACGCCCGAGCCGAGCGGACGACCGGTGTCGTTGCGGTCGGCTCGCCGCGCCGGAGTCGAGCTGCTACGAGATCGTGGACGTTCCACGCGAGCTGTCCGACTGGATTCTGGGTCGGTCGTTCTGCGGTGTGGCGTGCGCGCGGGCCTACCTGCGGGAGACGCTCGACCCGCTCGAGAACGCCGTCGGGGGTCAGGCGACGATCGGCGCCCTGCGCCAGGTTCTCGCGTCCCTAGAGCGTATCCCCGGATCCGACTGAGTCGCGAAGAGCCCGCCCACCCGAGGCATCCGGAGGAGACGCTCGACGCCGGGCGCGTCCCCGATGAGCCTATGGAGCCGCGCGAGCCTGGAGGGGTGGATCCTTCGGATGTCGGACCCTCCGTCGGCCTCCGCCGCGCCCTCCGGGCCCTCCCTCCGGCTGGTCGACCTTTCCGGCGACGACCGCGAGCGGGCGATCCCGACGCTCAAGGAGGGCTTCGTCGGGATCTATCGTTGGCATGCCAAACGGACCCTCCGCACCGTGTCCACCGTTCGCGCGGCGCTTCGAGACGGGGAGCTGGTCGGGTTCGCGATGTTGGAGCGGCTGGTCCCCGAGGTCGGGTACGTCTACTATCTCGCTGTGGCCGCGGCCCACCGACGGGAGGGGATCGGCGCGCGGCTCCTGGACGATGCGCTCGACCGGTTCCGTCGTGAGCATGCCGAGGTCGTCTACGCGGCGGCGGAAGAGGAGAACGCCCCGTCGATCGGGTTGTTCTCGTCCCGAGGATTCCGGCCGGTCGAGCGCAAGGAGCTCTCTTATCGCGAGGGCGGGCTCGGCGCCTGGGGCCTCCGCAGCCGGATGTGGGTCGTCTCGGGCGAGGTCCTGCTCGGTCTTCGGATCGCTCCGGCGGGTTCCGCGCAGGGGCCGGCCGGACCGGGCGGCCGGACGGGCTCGGCCTGACCGGGCGCGGCCCACTCGAAGGACCGGTCAGTCCGAGTGTCCGTTCTGCAGGAACGTCGGGTTCAGCGCGAGGATCGCCCACGCGACCCGGACCAACTGCGGGAGGAGCAGCTCGGTGTCCTCGAACCCGCGCTCGGACATGACTCGCGCCTCGAGCCACGGCGACGGGGCGGCTCCTTCGACGCGCAGCACCCGGTCGAACGCATCCTTCACCGGGGAAGGGGGTTCGCCCCGGTACGTCACCGCGAGGACGATCCGCTCCCGGCGCAACGCGTCATGGAATCGGGGGTTCGAGAACGTCGCGTCGACCGCGGGAGAGCGGGCCGCATCGAGGTTCGTCAGGACGATCGGAAAGACCGGGCCGGGGGCGGGAAACGCCGGGACCAGCCGCTGGAGGAGCGGCGGGAGGTGGGAGAACTCCTCGAGCCGTTCGCGGAACCGGCCCGGGTCGCCGCCGGGGCGGATCAACTGCGCGATCGCCCGAGAGGAGGCCTCCGAGACGTGCAGGTCGGCCGGGCCGACGGAGACCGGGCGACGACCCTCCGAGCCTCGCTCGAGGACTCCCAGCACGTGATGGTCCCAGCCCGAGGTCGACCCCGAACAGTGGGCCCACGCGAACTCAGGGCTCGCCCGGTCGGCGAAGCCGGCCGCGAGCATCGACATCGCGGACTCGCCCGAGCCGAAGATCAGCACGGACGACGGGGGGCGGGCGGTTGCGGAGTCGGTCGACGGGCACATCGCGGGCGCTGCGGGTTACGCGAGGGTACCATCGACCGGCACCGGTTAAGCTCGGTCCGAACTCCTTCGGCGCTCCGAACGGGTTCGGTCCCCGCCCGGGGCCGGAGCGGACCGGTGCGGGTCGCTACGAGGGCGCGGTGGGGTTCTGGAACGCCGCTTCGAGCAGCTTCTTCTCGATGAGGGCGATCGCCTCCGAGAGGCCCGACTTGCTGCGGTTCAGCCGCCGGGCGAGCTCGGTCAACGTGATGCCGCGCGGCACCGCGAAGTAGCCCGCCGCCATCGCCTCGGCGAGCAGCTGCCGCTGGGTGTCCGTGAGGAGCGGCAGGTGGCTCCGCAACGGGCCCCGGCGGATCGAGACGATCTGCGCCCCCGGGTCGGTCTGGCGCGCGTGGCGGAGGATCTTCCGGAATTCCGAGTAGCGGGCGGCGATCTCCCACGAGATGTATCCGGCCTGTACCCGCAGCGGAAAATGGAGCGGGAGGTTCATCTCACGGTAGAGGTAGATCACCGGCGGGTTCCGGTACTTGAGGCGATAGAGGCAGCCGGCCCCCACCTCGGCGAACGGCTCGACGCTCAGGACGTCAGGATATCCCATCAGCTCCTGGGTCCAGATCCCGGGGGGCCCTCCGCTGATCCAGTGGTCCGAGACCGAGAGGTCCGGGGTGACCTCGACGCGGTTGAGGACGTCGATGCGCAGTTCCGGGTGCGCCGCCGAGAACGGGCCCGGCCAGAGTCCGGACGGGATGCGAACCCGCAGGGTCGCGAGGAACAGCCGGTCGACCTCTCTCGGGCTCCGTCGGCCCCGCAGTTCGGCGAGACGCTCCCGGCTCGACCGGGTCCGTGCCCCACGGCCCCGGGGTTCCGTGCCGGGGGCCGGTCCTCGGTTCCTCGCCACAGCGCCTCGGCCCGAGGAGGCAGTTCCCGCCAAAAAACCTCCCGCCCGGCTCCGGAACGGCGCGGGCGGGGGCCGAGGCGTCAGACGATGCGGATGAGCTGGTACGGTTGGGCCTCCTCGCCCGCCGCGAGGACGAGGGGCGGAGTGATCGGGGAGCGCCCGTAGACGAAGACCCGCCCGTGCTTCGCGTGCATCTCGATCTTCACGCGCGCCATCTCCCGAAGTCCCGCGAGGAGCGGGTCCGCCGAGTTGCCGACGAGGACCGCGTGCACCTGCCCGGACTCGACCGTGCGCAGGATGATGGCCGGGAGGTTCTCCGGTGTGTACGGGTGAGCCATCCCGACCCCGGCGTGGGCGAGGCCGGAGACGAAGACGAAGGAGACGCTCGGGATCCCCGCGTCGAGGCCCTCGTTCAGGAAACGTACGGCTTCGGGCATCCGGGGTTCGACCCCCTCGGCGGTGGCCGAGACCCCCGGCAGCAGCACTTTCTCGAGGATCGCCTGGTGCGGGCCTCGCGGCGCCGAACCGGTCGCAGAGAAGATCCGGACCATCGACATGAACTCCTGGGGCGAGACGACGGGTCGGTACGCGAGGTAGACGTCCTCGGGATTCCCCCGCGGGGGGAGGATGTGGAGCGCCCGGCCCCCGCGGCGAGCGACCTCGCTGAAGATCGGGGCGCAGAAGAGGACCACCGACTCCGCCGGGATATCGGGGTCGGTCTCGATCAGGGTCACGCCACCGAGGGGCAGCCGCCCGAAGTTCGAGGCGAACTGCGTCGACCCCGGCCAGAGGAACCCGGGCTGGGGGTCGGGTTCGAGGTCGGGTCGGGGGAGCACGGGGCGAAGGTGTCCGGGGAGAGGGGCGATGCACTGGAACCGGCCCCCGTCCAGCGTGAACGGGTACGACGGATGCTCGACCCGGACCCCTCGCATCTTCTTCAGATGCAGCCAGCGCTCGAGCCGCGTCCCATCGTGCTGCGTGGTGCAGTAGACCACCCCGTCCACGAGGTAGTCGAGCTGACTCGGGGCCTCCCGCTCGACCACGAGGACGAGGTGGACATGCCCCCGGCCCATGAGCCCGATCAGGAGCCGCTCGATCTCCGACCGGTCGGGCAGACGGGCCGCCTCCGACGGGGGGACGCCGAGGTACCGCTCGACCAGCGCGTCCCAGGAGTCGACCACGACCATCCCCGGCCGTCCGACCGAAATCCGGCTGTACGCATCGGTCAGCGCGTCGGGAAGCCAGAGCTTCTCGACCTCGCCCGCGGCGGAGCGGGCGTCGACCAGTTCCCCGGCGCGCTCGAGAGCCCGGCGCCGGTCGCGGACCCGCTCCGGTTCGCTGACCAGCGCCTCCACAATCTGGATGTCGGGGGCGTCCGGTGCGACCCACTGGAAGTCTCGCTCGAGCTCCGGCCGAAGCACGCGGCTCGAAACGAAGATCCGCTGACCGCGAAACGCGGCCAGCATCGTCATCGCGAGGGTCGTCTTTCCGGACCCGGGCTCCCCCCGGATCAGCAGGGAGCGCGGCGGCTCGCGGAGGTTGAACTCGGTGAGTTCGGTGGGGAGGCGAAGAGTCGTGCTCATGCCGCGTCTGCGGGAGGGCGTCCCGAAATGGGGGTAGGTGGTATTTTAACCTGAGGAGAGACGCCGCGAGGTGTCGCGCCTCGCGCGGCGAAGCATTCTCTCCCCTCGTGCGAAAGGTTCGCGACCGCGCGGGACCGCGGGGACGTATTCGGAGCACCGGTCTTTCGCGACGTCCGGGGCAACCGTCTTACGTCGGACCGGGCTCGACGCCGAGCGATGCCGCGGAACGGACCGGCGGTTCGACTCCGAGCCGCGCGCGCACGGTCCGAGTTCGCGCTCGTCGGTCGGATGTTCCGGGAGTATGCGCGCGGCCTTGGTTTCCCTCTCGATTTCCAGGGCTTCGATGAGGAGGTCGCGACCTTGCCGGGCAAGTACGCGCCGCCCGCCGGCGCCCTCTGGCTGGCGTATGTGGGCAAACGCCCCGCGGGATGCGTCGGGCTTCGGGGACTCGACCCGGCCACCGCCGAGATGAAGCGACTGTACGTCCGGGAGCGGTTCCGCGGGCGCGGTGTCGGACGTCGGCTCGCGGAGCGGGTCGTCGGCGAGGCCCGGCGGATCGGGTACCTCCGCATGCGGCTCGACACGGTACCCACGATGACGACCGCAATCGGACTGTACCGGGAGATCGGGTTCGTCGAGATCCCCCCGTACCGGTTCAATCCGATCCGTGGCGCCTTGTACTTCGAACTCGACCTCACAGAGCCCCTCCCGGCGCGGCCCCGGGGCTCGGGTGCCGTCGGGTCTGCGCTTTTCGGGTCCTGACCTTCATCGGACGGACCCCGGCGCCGGTTCCGCCCGGGCCGGACCGCGAGTACGGGCGACCCCGGACGCGGCGATCGCGGGGCCCTCCAGGAGGCCCAGCGCGACGAGGACGACGCCGAGTCCCAAGAGCTCGTACGCCTGGAACGCCTCGCCGAGGACGAGCACCCCGACCGCGAGGGCCACGACCGGATTGATGAACGTCACGACGTTCGCCCGAACCGGTCCGTCCCGGCGAACGAGCTCGAAGAAGATCAGGTAACCGAGCGCGAGCGTGCCCAGCCCGACGAACAGCACGGAAGCGGCCACCGCCGCCGTGGCCGGGAAGGCGTAACTGCGCGCAACGAGCGGCAGGACCACGAGACCCGCCGCGCCCGCGCCGAGCAGTTCGAAGGTGAGGCCCCACCGCCCTTCCCCGCCCGGCTTCGCACGAGCGAAGACGACCGCTCCGGTACCCTGGCAGACCGCCCCGAGGGCGAAGGCCGGTATCGCCCAGGCGTTCGAAAGAACGCTCGTCCCGACGGTAGTCAGCGCGAGCAGGATCACTCCGAGGAGCCCGATCGCGAGGGCCGCCCGCTGGAGCCAGGAGAGCTGGAGCCGCGAGCCGATCAACCCGGAGGCCACGACGCTCACGAGCGGACTCGTCGCGTAGACGATCGCCGCCGCGCCGCCGGTGGCATACTGTTCGCCCCAGAACAGCGGCAGGTTGATCCCACCGATCAGGAGCGCGCCGACCGCCGCCGAGACCCCGAGCTCGCGGCGCCCGGGCCACATCGCCCGGGTCGCCGCCGCGAGGACGGCCACGGCCCCGGCGGCCAGCAGCAGGTCGACCGTGACGAGAAGGAACGGGTCCGCTCCGGCCGCGATACCCAGCCGGGCCATCGGGAACGTGGCTCCCCAGATCAGACCGAGGACGCCGAGCAGCAGGAGCGACATCCAGCCTCCGGCCGACGAATCGGACATCGATGCCTCCGAGGTTTTGACCTCGCCCGAGCGTTTTCAACGTGATGTGCGGTCGAATCCACCCGTTTCGCCCCGTGCGATTTCGTCGCACACGGACGCCCCCTACGGGGAGAATTCCGTCAGAGAAGGGGGAGACCGAGCTCCGATCGGCGGGCCCGACGGGCCGTCTCGATCGTTTCCACCACGGGGGCGGACGGGGTCTCGCGGTTCAACCGGAAGCCCCGGCCGTCGACCGCGAGTCCCGGGATCTCGATCCGGTCCCCGTACCCGATCTTGAGCTCGTACCGGCGGCCCGTCACCTCGCGGATTTTCTCGAGCCGCCAAGAGACCTGCGGGGGTTTCTCGAGGCGACCTCCGCCGAGCAACCCCCGCCGCCGGAAGAACGAGAGCCGTCGGGTGGTGAGAACCAGCTGTCCGGGCCGGTCGGACCCGTCGGGCCCGACCGCGGGTTCGACCGGCCAAGCGGCGACCCCTCGCTCCCCGCGTTCAAGCTCGAAGTCGTCGCCCGGAGCCGCGCCCATCGCGGGCGTCCGGACGGCGGCGGGGTCACTTGAACCTCGCGCTCCGCCCGGAACCGGGGCGACCGGAGGGCGTGAACTGGGGTTGACACCGGCGCTTTCTGCTCGACTCTCCGGTCTCGGGTCGAGGGGCCCGTGACTCACTTCGTGATGATCTCGCGCCACACCGCCGAGAGCTGCCCGATGAACAACGGCAAGACCCGCCAGATCGCCCTCGAGGCGATGGCCGCGCTTCCCGAAGCGGCCAAGAAGTTCGGCATCACGGTCATCGGGAGCTGGTCGATCACGCCGGAACACCTCGTCATCCAGGTCTTCGACGCGGTGAACCTCGATTCGGTCCTGAAGTTCTCGATGGAGCCGAGCCTGCTTAAGTGGTGGAGCTTCAACACCACCGAGATCAAGGCCGCCACCACGTTCGAGGAGACGATCCGCCTCCTGCAGTAGCGGGGGGGCCGTGGGGGCCCGCCGGGGTCCGCCCTCCGCGTTTTCGGGAGTCCACCCACTCCCTTTTGGGCGAGGAGTCGTTGGCCTGAGAGAGGGGAAGTCCGTCCGATGCCGTACGTAGAGTACGACGAGGTCGAGGCGATCTGCTCCGATTGTGGCCGGGTGTTCCGCTCGGAGGAGGCGCTCGCCGACCACCGGGCGGAGGCCCACTCCGGTCAAGAAGGTTCCTCCGCGCCCCCGGTCGCGACGATCCGCTGCTCGCTCTGTCAAAAGAAGTTCCGTTCGGCCCCCGCGCTGCGGGAACACAACGCGAAAGCCCATACGAGCTGAAATCGGCCGGCAGCGCCCGGCATTATGTAGACGTCCTCCCTACCGCGCGCGAGGTCCGGATGCCGCGCTCCCGGTCCGCTCCGCGGCGCAAGCGCGCGCGCTCTCGCGGCCCAGCCCCCGTCCCGGCAGGATACCCTACGCTGATCCCGTACCTCGCGGTCTCGGGGGGCACGGCAGCGATCGAATTCTACAAGAAGGCGTTCGGGGCGAGAGAGCTCCAGCGCCAGACCACGCCCGACGGGAAACTGATCCACGGCCGGCTCAAGATCGGGTCCTCGCTCCTGATGCTGTCGGATGTCTTTCCGGGGGCCGGGCTCGCTTCGCCCGCGACCGTAGGGACGACCACGGTCACGCTTCATCTGTACACTCCCAACGTGGACGCGGTGTGGGACCGGGCGGTCGCCGCCGGCGCCAAGGTGACGATGCCGCTCGAGAACCAGTACTGGGGCGAGCGGTACGGCCATCTCCTCGACCCGTTCGGCCACCACTGGTCGCTCTCGATGCGCGTGCGGATGTCGAACGCGGAGAAGGCTCGCAAGCGCGCCGAGGCCGAGGCCGCGTTCGCGCGGGGAGAGCATCCGTCGCGCGAGCCGCCCGACGTCGACGTATAGGCCGGGGTCGCCGTCGC
Source organism: Thermoplasmata archaeon (assembly GCA_030042815.1). GTDB lineage: Archaea > Thermoplasmatota > Thermoplasmata > Lutacidiplasmatales > UBA184 > Lutacidiplasma. The sequence goes on from JASHYY010000229.1 coordinate 8,616, forward strand.
GCATCCCCACCGCTCTCTCCCCCGACCGCGCGCATCGATTGAAGTACTGTTGCGGCCCTTGCGGCGGGCAGGCCGGTGGTGCCGCCGTCGTTCGATTCGAGCGAGGAACCGGGGCGAGCCGTCGGAGCCTGCCGTCTCGAGGTCACGGCCGTCCTCGAGGAGACCACGCACGTCGCCGCGCTCGGCTGGCGCCTCTGGGTCGACGGGACCCCGCAGCCGGCGCGAGCGCGTCCGCGTCGCTACGGGCGTACCCGCATCGCCGCCGAAATCGCCGCCCTCGGCCTCGGGCTCCGGGAAGTGGGTCCCGCGGGTTGCGCGGAGCTACTCGTCGCGGTGGCGGACCCCCGGCTCGTCGGACTGCTCACC
>JASHYY010000023.1 GCA_030042815.1 Thermoplasmata archaeon
GAACAGTTCGGGGCGAGCCAGGAACGCTGCGACGTTCGCGTGAAGGACTGCTACTTCCGCGGGGACCTGCACACCTACGAGATCAAGGTCGTGGACGAGCAGCTCACGATCGAGGCGACGCTGGTCGGACAGGTGCCGTCCTGGCGTCAGGCGACGGGGGTGACCTACTTCGGAGCCCACGACGAGCACACGTTCGCCTGGCTGCCCACGGTCCCCCAGGGGAAGGTGACCGTGACGCTCTCGCCGAAAGGCGCGGCGCCCGAAACGCTCACCGGGGTCGGCTACCACGACCACAACTGGGGGGACGTCGCGATGTCGAAGCTCCTCAACCACTGGTACTGGGGCCGGGCGCAGGCCGGCCCCTACTCCGTCATCGCGGCCTACCTGTACGCCGAGAAGGCGTACGGCCGCACCGAGCTCCCCCAGATCCTGATCGCGAAGGGCGGCCAGGTCGTCGCCGACCAGGCCTCGAAGGTGCAACTCGTCCTCGAAGAGGTCTTCCGGGACGCGCACAGCGGAAAGCCGGTGGCGAACCGCGTGATCTACGACTACGTGCAGGACGAGCAGGTCCGGTACCGCGTCATCTTCCAGCGCAGCCAGACGCTCCTCGACCAGCGGTTCGCCGATACCGTATCGGGCGTCAAACACGCGCTGGCCGTCATCGCGCACGTGGACGGGGCGTACCTCCGGTTCAGCGGCACGGTGACGGTCGAAAAGTACTGGTCCGGAACGCTCGTCGAGACCGCGAGCGACCCGGGCATCTGGGAGCTGATGTACCTCGGCCATGTCGAATGAACGGAGCCGCCGAAGGACCGGTCGCGCCGAAGACGAACGAACCCCCGCGGCGCACCGAGGATTGCCATGACCCCGGCCCCGCGCCGGAAGCCCGGCGGGGTCCCCGCCGCCGACCTCCCTCGGCAGCTCGAACGCCTGCTCGCCGGTACGGGGGTCCGTCCGGCGGACACCGGAGGCCGGGTCACGTTCACCGGCGAAGACCCGATCTTCCCCAGCGCGATCCGGCTCGCCTCGGTGTTCTGCCTGTCGACCATGGCCGCGGCCGTGGGGGCCGCGGCGCTCTGGAAGTTGCGGTCCGGCCAGGGCCAAGACCTCTCGGTCGACCTGCGGACCGCGTCGCACGGCATCGACCCGGAGCTCACGTTCGGGCCGAAGATCAACGGCTGGCCGTACCCGAACCCGATCGGCAACAACCACCCGTTCTCCGTGTTCCCGTTCGAGACGAGGGACGGGCGCTGGGTCTACCCGTCGGCGGTCTACCCGAAGCAGCAGTTCGCGTGGACGAACTTCTTCAACTGCGGCGCGAACCACCACTCGGTCGCGGCGGCGATCAGCAAGTGGGACTCGCTCGAGCTCGAGAACGCGGCCAACGAGGCCGGCCACACGCTCTGCATCGCGCGGTCCGCCGAGGAATGGGCGAAGCACCCGCAGGGCCAGTACCTCGCGCAGGAGCCGGTCATCGCGGTGCGCAAGATCGCGAAGGGCGACCCCCCGCCGTTCGGGGCGGCGAAGCGTCCGCTCAGCGGCATCCGGGTGCTCTCCGCGACGCACGCGGTCGCGGGCCCCGTGGTCGGGCGTACGCTCGCCGAGCAGGGCGCCGAGGTGCTGCAGTTCAACCCCGTCGATGAGTTCGAGCACCCCTGGGTCTACGACGACGCGAACGTCGGGTTCCGCTCGACGTTCCTCGACCTCCGGCGTCCGGACAACGCGCTTCGGGCGAAGCTCCTCGCGAAGGAGGCGGACGTCTTCGTCGATAATTTCCGGGGTCGCAAGCTCTCGAACTTCGGGCTCGGGCCCGAGCAGCTCGCGGCGGACCGTCCGAAGGGGATCGTCGTCGTCAGCGTTCGATGCTACGGCTGGGGCGGTCCGTGGTCGGAGCGCGGCGGGTTCGACATGCTGGGGTCTGCGGCGGCCGGGGTGACGATGGCCGAAGGAGAGAACGGCAAACCGTCGGTCCCTCCGACGGCGCTGATCAACGACTACGTGACGGGGTACATGGGAGCGGCCGGCGCCGCGGCCGCGCTCCTGCGCCGGGCGAAGGAGGGCGGAAGCTACCACGTGACGGTCAGCCTCGCGCGGAACGCGATGTGGTACCTGACGCTCGGCCTCGTCCCCCCCGAGGAGCGAACGTTCGCCGAGAATCCGTTCCGACGCTACGACGAACTCGTGGCGAAGCCGGCCGAGCTGCTGCCGATGGTGCTCCGGCTGCGGAAGCGGCTGCGGCCCCCCGAGCTCATCGAGCGCGACACGGCGCTCGGCCACGTTCGACGCCTCGCCCCCGCGGTCCACTTCTCGCGCACCCCGGGAGGCTGGGACGACCCGATCCTCACCCCCTACGGGTCGTCGGCCCCCGTTTGGCTGGGAGAACACTAGGCGATTTTCCGGTCCCGGGCCCGCGACGTTAGGGGACCGAGAAGACCCGGCGTCGCGCGCCCCCGGTCCGGCCCCAGAACCGCGCGACCTCGGCGAGCGGGTGGACCTCCGTTTCGATGCGGAAGTGTCCGACGACCATCGCGTCCAGGAAGGAACGGATGCTCGTGAGGAGGTCCGCGGGGCTCGCGCTGCCGAGCCCGCTGCCGAGCAGCTCGACGCCCGAGCTGCGGAGCAGGGCGGATTCGAGCCGGATCGTCGGCCCCGCGAGCGAACCGACCTGAACGTAGCGCACGCGGGCGGGACCCCGCGGGGCGTTCGGGCCCCCGAGCGCCTCGAGCAGCGCCTCCGCCGTCGGTCCCCACAGGTAGTCGAGGACGACCCCGACGGCCGCCTCGCGGGCGAGCGTGCGGAAGGTCGCTCGTAGCTCGTCCGGGGGCCGGTCGGTCACGACGAGCTCGTCGGCCCCGAGGTCGCGCAGCGGCCGGAGCTCCTCCGGGTCCCGGCCGGCGGCGATCACCCGGGACGCTCCGAGATGCTTCGCGACCTGGACCGCCATCCTTCCCGAAGCGCCGGCCGCGCCGTGGACCAGGACGGCCTCGTTCGGTCGGATCGGAGCCAGCACCGTGAGCGGCCGCCAGCACGACATCCCCGGAAGCGCGGCGGCGGCGACGGTGACGTCGTCCAGCGCGGGCGGGAGCGGGATCTGGGCCGCGGTCGGGACGGGCGCTCGCTCGGCCAGCGCCCCGTACGGAGGTCGAGCCCTCGCGAAGTAGACCCGGCGTCCCTCAGGGTCCCTTCCCACGCCGTCGACCCCGACGACGAGCGGGGGCGCGGCGTCGGCGCTGTAGTGGGCCCCGGCGGCCCGCGAGAGGGCGAGATGGGTCAGTGCGGCCGCGGAAACCTCGACGATCGACTCCGACGGCCCCGGGGCGGGGTCGGGGAACTCCTCGTAGCGGGGCACCTCACCCAACTCCCGGACGACCGCGGCCTTCATCGGCACTCTCCGGTCCGGCAGGGCCCGGGACGGTTATGAGGTCGGGCGAACCCCGAGGTAACGGGAAGACGTCGGCGAGCGGAGCATCGCGACCGCTCGCTCGCCCCCGACCCCCGTCGTCCGCTCGGACCAAACACCCATATCGCGGAGCCCGGTCGCGACGCCGATGGACGTCGTGATCCCGATCCTCGGCGCCGTCTTCCTCGTCTTCCTGATCGCGCGGGGGCTCGGCGAGGTCACGCAGCGGCTCGGGCTGACCGCCCTTATCGGCGAGATCGTCGCCGGCATCGTGATCGCGAACCTCGTGGTCGGGCCCTACCGCCTCGAATCGCTGGTCGGCCTCAACCCCTCGACCGCGACCGGCGTCGTGAACGGCGACGCGCTCCACGCCCTCGGGAGCCTCGGCGTCGTGTTCCTCGTCTTCGCCGTCGGGCTCGAGATGCGGCCCGAGATGCTGCGCCGCGCGCTCCGCACCTCCGCGGCGACCGCGCTCGGCGGCGTCCTCGTGCCGTTCGGCCTCGGGGTCGGATTCCTCCTGCTCCTCCGAGGTCCGTCCGCCTGGGTCCCCGCGCTGTTCGTGGGGGTCGCGCTCGTCGTCACGAGCCTGATCGTGACCGCGCGCTTCCTCCGGGACCACGGCCTCATCGACTCACCCGAGACCCCCGTGCTGTTCGGCGCGGCGGTGATCGAGGACATCGCCGGCGTCGTCCTCCTTACGCTCGCGCTCGGCGCGGCGTCCGACACCCACCACGGGCCGGTCGACCTCGTCTACCAGGTCGGGGTCGTCGTGGCGTTCGCGGTCGTGTTCGTCGTCTTCTTCCTCTACGTCGCCCCGCGGCTCCTGCGCCGCTACGTCGCACGGGGCTCGCCCCAGAAGGTCCGCGTCCGCTGGCGAACCCGGAACGCGGTCTTCGTGCTCGCCGTCCTGCTCTGCCTCGGGGCGAGCGCGCTCACCTCGTCGTTCGAGCTCGCCTCGATCGTCGGCGCGCTCTTCGCGGGGATGGCGCTCGCGGAGTTCCGGGAGGAGTATGACCTCCGCGCTGGGTTCGAGACGATGAACACGTTCTTCGTCCCGTTCTTCTTCGTGAGCATCGGCCTCGTCGTCTCGACCGGAGACCTCGTCGCGACGTGGCCGCTCGCCGCCGCCCTCACGGTCCTCGCGGTCCTGGGGAAGCTCCCGAGCGCCGTCTACGATGCGGGCGCGATCGGCCGCCGGCCCGCGCTGCGCGTCGCGACGGGGCTCGTCCCCCGCGGCGAGGCCGCGCTCGTGGTCGCGCTCACGACGTTCGGCGCCGGGTACATCTCGGGCGACCTCTACACGGCCATCGTCGTGATGGCGATCGCGACGTCCGTCATCGGGCCGTACGCCCTCGGCCGGCTCTACCGGGAGGTCGAACGCGCTCCCGCCGGGGAGACCCCGACCGCGAGTCCCGAAGGACTGTAGCGTCCGGCGCCGAATCGGCCGACGGCGGGTCGGGAGGCGCGTCGGACAACGTTGATGTAGGCGTGGCCGACTCCGGGGGCCGTCCTATGCCGTACGGAAAAGAGACGCCTCAGACCGACGAGAGCGTGCTCGAAGCGCCGTCCGAGACGGCGCAGCTCGTCACCCGGATCGAGGAGGAGCTCGACCTCCTCGCCCGAAACGTCGAGATTCTCGAGAAGCTTTCGAAGAGCCCGCCCACCGGCATCATCCGCCTCTCCGAGGCGCTGCATCTGCCCATCCACAAGACCCGGTACTCCCTCCACCTGCTCGAGCGGGAGGGCGTGATCCAGCCGTCGTCCGACGGCGCGGTCGTGACCGACAAGGCGAAGGAGTTCTGGGCGAGCCTCAACGAATCGCTCGACCGGATGGCCGCGGTCGTCCAGCACCTGCGCGCCCGGGCCGCCGAGCACGAGAACCGGCCGCCCGCGGGCCGGAAAGGCTATTAGCGCGATGCCGGCTCGGCCGCCCCGGTGCCGCCGTAGCTCAGTGGCAGAGCGATCGGCTGTTAACCGAAAGGTCAGCGGTTCGAAAGGGCGACGGACTCCCTCCGGCGTCCCCCAATTCCGCTCGGCGGCGCCTCCGCCCTCGCGCCCGTGGGCCCGTAGCTTAGCCCGGCTCAGAGCGACCGGCTCATAACCGGTCGGTCGACGGTTCAAATCCGTCCGGGCCCATCGGCGTCCGGCGCGACCCTACAGGAGGCCGGACGGCTCGCCGCGCTCGGCGGTGCGAGAGTACTCGCGTTCGACCGCCCCCTTCAGGAGGCGCGCCGGCCGCCCCCAGAGCGTGACCCCTCCGATCCGGCCCGCGCCCCGCCGGACGCCGAGCGCCACGAGCATGCCGCGCTCGCGGTACCGGTACGGCTCGAGCGACCGGCCCTCGATGCGCGCGACCACGTTGCGGGCGGCGACCCGGGCCTCCGAGAGCGCCGCCTGGGCGGTGGCCGGGACCAGGAGGCCGCTCTCCCGGTCGGCGAACTCGACCACGTCGCCGACCGCGAACACGCCGGGACGGCCGGGGAGCTCGAGCGTCGGCTCGGGAACGAGCCGCCCGCCCTTCCCGTGAGGCGCGGGCAGGTCGCGGACGACCGCGGGGGCTTCGAGGCCCGCGCACCAGACGGCGAGGTCGCAAGCGAGGACCGTCCCGTCCGCGAGGTGAACGCGGTTCGGTTCGACCTCCGTCACGTTGATCCCCGGGACGATCGCGACCCCCGAATGCACGAGGGTCCGACGCGCCCGGTCGATCAGGCTCGGGGCGAACCCGGCGAGGAACGGCAGCGAACCGGTGAGGAGGAAGACGTCCGGCGGACGCGCCGGACCGCCCACGACCTCCGACCAGTCGGTGGTCGCGACCTCGGCGGCGAGCTCCGTCCCGGTCGAACCGCCGCCGACCACGACGACCCGCGGCCGCTGCTCTCCCGGGAGGCCCGCGGACGCCGCCTCGATCCGGCGCAGCGCGCCGGCGAGCCGCTGGGCCCCCGAGAGCCGATAGACCGTCTCCGTGTGCTCCCGGGCGCCGGGCACCCCGTAGTAGTTCGCGACGTTCCCGAGGCAGATCGCGAGCGTGCCGAACGCGAGCTCCGCGTCGTCCACGCGGACGGTGCGGCGCTCGAGGTCGATCGCCTCGACGGTGCCCTCCCGCAGCGTGACCCCCGAGCGGTCAAGCAGGTCCGCCAGGGGCACGACCCAACGGGCGACGCGGCCGTTCGCCCGCGCGAGCGCCCCGATCTCGTAGAGCTGGGTTCGCAGGACATGGACCGGATGCCGGTCGACGAGGACGATCGGCAGCGTGCCGCGGGACCGACGACGGGCCTCCTCGGCGACCGTGAGGCCGGCGTAGCCGGCCCCGAGCACGACGAGCGGCGGAGGGTTCGTGAGGACGGTCGGCGGACCCGTCATGCCGGAAGGGGCGAGGTCGGAGAGAACGGCGTCAAGAAAAGGGTAGGGAAAGGGTTGGACCGGGCGCGCCTATCCGCACCCGCACCCACCGGAGCCGCAACCGCAGCCGCCGCCCTCGCTCCCGTGGCCGTGGGCCTCGGTCGGGAGGTTCGGCGTCGTGATCTTGAAGCCGGAGGCGTTCAGGTCCTGGACGAAGTCGATCTTCGCCCCGTTCAGGAGCTCCGCGGAGAGGTCGTCGACGACGATCGAGAACCCGTCGATCTGGACGACCCGGTCGCCGTTGCGCGGCCGGTCGAAGGCCATGCCGAACGACGTGCCCCCGCCGCCACCGGACCCGCAGCTGCATCCCGAACCGCAGCCGCCGCCCGAGCCGCACCCGCCGCCGCCTCCCCCTGACTGAAGGTAGACGCGCACGGCGGTTCCGGGCTTCTGGGCCTTGATGAGGTCCCGGACCTGGTCCTGCGCTTCCTTGGTGACTTCCAGTTTGATCGCACTATCGCTCATGCCTGGGGCCCTCCTCGACTACCCCACCGAACCAACGAGGACGGAGGTATAAAGCTCCGGTGTCGCTCGCGTCGCTCGATTACGCGGAGAACGACTTCCCGCACGAGCAGGTGTGGGTCGCGTTCGGGTTCGAGATCTTGAACCCGGACGCCTCGAGCCCGAGCAGGAAGTCGACCTTGACGCCTTCGAGGAGCGGCGCGCTGGCCCGGTCGACCACCACGGTCAGCGCCGGGTCGTGAAACGCGACCTCGTCCCCGCTCTCCTGCTTGTCGAACGACATCCCGTAGGTGAGGCCCGAGCAGCCGCCGCCCTGTACGTAGAGGCGCAGCGCCGCGCCCGGCTTGCCCTGCCGCTCCATGATCTTCAGCACCTGGTCCCGGGCGGCGGGCGTGACTTCGATCGTGACCATCGGCTTCCTCGGAGGTTCGTTCTAGTCCGGCCGGTCGTAAAAAGGGTTGCTGGCGCACGGGTGAGCGGCTCGACGGCCCCGGGCCGCAGGGAGTTATCTACACGCCCGCGGTGGCGCCCGCGATGTGCCGATTGTTCGGGCTCCTGTCGAGCGTCGCGGAGTCGCCGGAGCCGTGGCTGGTCCGGTCCGACCGGTCGCTGCTCGCCCAGTCGAACGTCTCGCCCGAGACGACCCAGCGGGACGGTTGGGGGGTCGGCTGGTTCGAGGACGACGGACGGGCCCGGGTCGTCAAGGGCACCGGCTGCGCGGCCGACGAGCGGGACGGGTTCGTCGCCGCCGCTGCGGCGGCCCGGGGGACGTTCGTCCTCGGGCACCTGCGGCACGCGAGCAATCCCCTCCACCTCCCGCGCGAGCGGCTGATCGCCCTCGAGAACTCGCAGCCGTTCGAGAACCACACGCAGCTTTTCGGGCACAACGGCTCGATCCCGTTCCCGAACGAGACCCGGCCGATGCTCGGGGTCCACGAGGTCAAGGTCCGCGGGGTGAACGACAGCGAGGTGCTCTTCTGGCTGCTCGCCCGGCACACCGAGGAGACCGGCGACCCGCTTGTCGGCTACGTCCACGCGGTCGAGGACCTGGTCCGCGTCTGGCTCGGGATGGGACGGCCGGCGGTCGCGCCGTTCTCGGGGCTCAACCTGATCTTCTCGCGGAATCCCGACGAGCTCTGGGCGTTCTGCCAGTGGACCGGGGACCACGGGACGGGACTGCTCGACGGGTCGCGGCGCTACTACGAGATGACGTACCTCGCCGCCCCGCATCGGGTCGTCGTCGGCAGCGAGCCGTTCGACGGCGAGCGGGGGGTCTGGAAGCCGCTCGGGAGCGGGACGTACCTGCACGCCCGCCGCGTCGACCACCACGTCGAGGCCACGGTGGGGAAGACGCCCCTCCCGGCCGCGCTCGAGATTCGGCCCCCGCCCACGTAGCGCCCCCGTTCCGTGCGGAGGCTCCGGCCGGACCCGGTCGACCGATGACGAGCGAGATGCTGTCGGGCCCCGACCTCGGGGCCGGGTTCCTCCACCAGCTGTCGGTCGACCGCGACGGGGAGCGGACGACGTTCACCTTCCACGCGCAGGACGGCGGCGCGGACGCGAACGGACCGCCGCTCGGGCCGCTCGACCGGTTCGGGTCCGTCCATCCTCCGTCCCCGTGCATGTTCGGCGGCCCGCGGTGCTGGCACCGCCGGTTCCTGCTGCCCTTCACCGAGGCGCCGGCGGTGCGCCAGGCGTACAACCGGTACCGGTTCGTGCTCGCGACCGTGATGGAGCAGGAGTACCGGGGGCGCCCGGCGGCGTTCGACGCGGGGGTGAAGGAGGTCGTCGCCCGGCTCGCCGGACCCCTCGCGGCCGAGGGCGTCGAGTGGTACATCGGCGGCTCGGACGCTGCCCGCCTGCTCGGAGCCCGGGTGGCGCCGCACGACCTCGACCTCGGCACGACCCGGGCCGGGGTCGACCGGATCGCCGCGCTGCTCCGGGAGTACCTGACCGAGCCGCTCGCCCCGACCGACTGGCCGGTCTCGGGGATCGTTCGCGGCGCGCGCGCGTTCGTCGGGACGTTCCAGGACGGGATCCGGGTCGAGTGGTCGGTCCCGCTCGAACCGAGCGAGCCGAGGCCGCTCGAGGAGTGGAGCGGTCGACCGGGGGTCGCGCGGCTGCTCCCCGTGGTCGTGGGGGACACGACCGTCCGGGTCACGCGACCGGAGTATGCGCTCGTGCGGGCGGCCGAGCGCGGCGACCGTGCGGGCCGGACGGCGCTCGCCGACGCCGTCCGACGACTCGGCGTCGACCGCGAGCTGCTCGAGGTTCTCCTCGAGCGCTCGTCCCTCCCGCCGGCCGAGCGCGCGGCCGTGCGGGGCGACGCGGGCCCGTAGCCGCGCGGCGGTCGAGGGCGGTTGCGCGTCGAGCCGTAGCTTCATAGCCCGACGCCCCGACGCGCGGACGATGCTGGCCCCGCTCGCGACCCCGCTCCCGGAGCACCTGACGCCGCACGACCTCGTGACGTACTTCCGCTGCCCGCACGAGATGGAGCTCGCGCGCGGGCTGCACGCCCGGGCCGTCGGCAAGGTCCCGCCGCCGGTGCGCGCGCCGCCGGACGTCGTGCCCCTCCGGCATTCGCCGATGTACTCCCCGCCGAGCGGCCACGTGCTCGTCAGCGAGGGGCGCCTCGACCTCACCGACCGGGACGTGCTCGTCTACGAGGACAGCCTCGAGGACGGACTGCCCGTGCTGTTCCCGCCCGAGCGGGTCCGGCTCGACGCCCGATTCACGAACGGCCACGCGAACCTGATCGACGCCGAGCTCGGGATCGCGGGCCGCCCCGACCTCGTCCTGCAGCGGGGGGACCGGGGGTTCGTGCCGCTCGAGTACAAGGAGACGCACCTGTTCGTCGGCTACCACGAGGCCCACGGACGGCTCTTCGACACCGTTCAGGCGATCGCGGAGTGCCGCCTCGTCCACGCCGTCTTCGGCCGTAGGCCGGAGTACGGCCTCGTCCTCTACGGCGACACGGCGGGCGGGGGCGCCCGCGAGGGATGGGTGCAGATCCCGTACGGGGACGCCGAGGAGCGGTGGCTCAAGGTCGTGCTCGCCCAGATCCGGGAGGATCGGACCCGCGCGCCGGTGCCGGCCGAGCGGACGTGCGGCAGTTGCGAGCCGAACGCCGAGGGGCTCTGCCGGTACGCCGCGACCCGGTACGAGGGGCCGCACCACCACCAGGCGTTCCTGACGACCCGGGTCCCGTAAGCCCCGACCCGCCTCCGGGGGTCCGGCGAGGTCGCCGCCGTCGCAGTGGTTAAATAGCACCGGCCACTGGAACCGAGGCCGCGCCACGGCGCCGCTGTTCGGTCGGCACATGCACCCGCAGAGGCCGGGGCCTCTCCGGGGAAGGGCGAGGGTCCCTTCGCCGTGCCGGCAAGGGACCGATGACGCCGATCACACGCGTTCTGGACGCTTGTCAAGCGTAATCAGTGTAGCTGACTCCTGTCAGCTGGGGAATGGCTGGGCTCGGGCG
>JASHYY010000230.1 GCA_030042815.1 Thermoplasmata archaeon
ATCGCCGAGTTCTTCTCGATCTCGCGCGAGGCCCTTCGGCTGCGCGGCGACCTCCAGGCGCGGATCGCCCGGGGCTACGAGTCGATCCGCAACGCGGAGATGATGGAGGGCCCGACCCGGCTCGAGAACATCTCGATGCTGCTGCCCGACATCCGCCCGGTCGGGGTCTCGACCAAGAACGTGATGGGCGTGCGCACCCCGCGCGTCGACCGCGGCGGCTACGTGCCGACCGAGACGAGCGAGCTCCTCGACCTCCCGACCTCGATCCAGGAGTCGATCCGCCACTTTCAGGGGATCTACCAGGTCGTCCTCGACATCGCGGAGAAGGAGAACGCGCTGCGACGCCTGCTCAAGGAGATCGAGAAGACCAAGCGCCGCGCGAGCGCGATCGAGAACGTCCTCATCCCGCGCCTGCAGGGCGTCGTCCGCTACATCAAGTTCCGATTCGACGAGATGGAGCGGGACTCGTTCAGCATGCTGAAGACCGTCAAGCGCAAGATGGAGCAGGAGGGGGAGGGTGTCGCTGCCGGCGCGTGAAGCGGCCCTGCGGCGGTTCACCGCCGTCTGGGCCGTCTCGACGGTCGTGAAGCTCGCCGCCCTCGGCCTGTTCGTCTTCCTCGCCTGGAAGTTCGTAGGAGGTTCTCTGTGAGCGAAGCCACCGTGGCCCCGCCGTCGTCCGACGCCGGAACGATCGACGTCCTGAAGCAGATCAAGGCGACCGAGGCCGAGTGGGACGGGCGCGTCGCCCGGGCGCGGCGGGAGAGCGACGCGGTCCTCCAGCGCCTGCGGGACGAGCGCGACGCGACGGTCGCCGCCGCGCACGCCCAGGCGGAGACGGAACGGGCCCGGACGCTCGCCGACCGCCGGGCCACGGCCGACGCCGAGGCGGCCGAGATCGTCGCGGAGGGCGAGACGGCGGCGCGCGCCGCGACCTCGGCCGCGGGGAAGCGGCCCGCCGACCGTAAGGACGAGGTCCTCCGCGTCGTCCTCGGAAGCTTCGCGAGCGACTAGGGAGTGCGACCGTGCTGCGCCCGGTGGAGATGGTCAAGATCGGCCTCCTCGGCCTGCGGGACGACGAGGAGCGGATCCTGACCCTCCTCCACGACCTCCGGGTGGCGCAGGTCGAGCCGCTCTCCCCGGCGGAGATGGCCGAGTTCGGGCCCGAGCGCGGCTCGGAGACGCTGCGGCGGATCGGGGACGAGACCCTGCGCTTCCGCGCGCTCCTGACGGCCCTGCCGCACGTCGGCGCGCCCGTGCCGCGCCGCTTCGACTCGGTCGCCGACATCTTCTCCGCCGCCGCGGCGGTCCCGGTCGACAACGAGGTCGGGGAGCTCAAGCGGGAGGACGACCGGCTCCTGACGGAGAAGAAGGCCGCCGAGGACTCGCTCCACCTGCTCGGCCACCTCACGTTCTACACGGACCGACTCGAGTACCTCCGCTCGCCGAACCTCCTCACGTTCTACGGCGAGGCCGGCCCCGAAGCGTTCTCCGCCCTCCGCGCCTCGCTGCCGCCGTCCGCGGAGGGGCGGTTCCTGGTCGGGCCCACGGCGGACCCCGTCCGGTTCCTCCTCGTCACGCGCCCGGCGGGCGCGGACGCGCTGAGCCGCGCCGCGCAGAGCCGCGGCGTGCGCCTGACGGCGCTCCCGGCGTTCGCCCGGACCGTCCCGGAGGAGACCGCGGACCTCACCGCCCGGCTCGCCGCGAACGCGGCCCGACGCGCGGAGATCGCCTCGCGGCTCGAGGCGATCGCCCGAGAATGGTACCCGACCGTCGCCGCGATCGAGGAGGCGCTCGCCGTCGAGAACCGCAAGGCCGAGGTCCTCGCGAAGCTCGGGGCGAGCCGCGCGGTCTTCGCCCTCGAAGCGTGGGTCCCTAAGCGGGAGGAGGAGCGCCTGAAGTCGGTCCTCCAGAACGCGGTCGGGGGACGCCTCCACTTCTACGAGGTCCCGACGCACGAGGAGCCTCCGACCATGATGCACAACCCGAACGGGGTCCGCCGCTTCGAGTTCTTCATCCGGTTCTACTCGCTGCCGCAGGCGACCGAGTGGGACCCGACCCTGATCTTCTCGATCGTCTTCCCGGTCTTCTTCGGGATCATGCTCGGCGACTGGGGCTACGGCCTCACGATCCTGCTGATCTGCGTCTGGATGATCCGCGGGTTCCCCGGCGCGAAGTACCTGCCCCGCGCGGGGAAGAACTTCGTGAAGCTCATCATGGGACCGAAGGGGATGCAGCAGCTCGCCTGGGCGCTCCTTCCGGGCTGCGTCCTCGCGATCGCGCTCGGGCTCGTCTTCGACTCGTTCTTCGGGCTCGACCTCTTCCACGTCCTGTTCGGCTTCAACGCGCCGACCGACCCCCTGCGCGCCGTGAACTCGCTGCTCCTCATCGCCGGGTTCCTCGGCCTCGGGATGGTCACGCTCGGCTTCGTGCTCGGCGCGCTGAAGGAGTACTTCCATCACCATCCCCGCGGGGCGCTCGGGAAGGTCGGGGGGATCTCCTTCGCGTGGGGGATCGCCGGATTCGGGCTCCAGGTGATCCACCAGCACACGATCTCGCTCACCCCGACGCCGCTCGTCCTCGGCTGCTACGCGGGGCTCGCGGCCGGGATCGGCCTCCTCGTCTTCGGCGAGGGGCCGATGGGCTTCCTGAGCGTGATCGACATCATCAGCCACGTCCTTTCCTACACGCGGCTCGTCGGGATCCTGCTCGCGTCGGTCGTCCTCGCGATCGTCATCAACGACATCGCGGTGATCGCCTGGCACAGCTCGCTCGGACCCGTCGTCGGCCTCCTCAGCGCGGCCGTGGTGGTCCTCATCGGCCAGTCGTTCAACGTCATCCTCGGCGTCTTCGAGCCGGGGATCCAGGGCGCGCGGCTGATCTTCGTCGAGCACTTCTCGAAGTACTTCTCGGGGAACGGGAAGCCGTTCCGTCCGTTCGGCGCCGCCCGGACCCACACGGTGAGCTCGATCGGCCCCGACGGCCAGGCCGTCCCGGGCCCGATCCTCCAGGGCCCCCCGACCTGACAGCGGGGCCCGCCCGCGCCTAGAGCCGCGGGGAGACGAGCAGCGGCGTCAGGCGCTCGGGGGCGATCCCGTAGAGCCGTCCGAAGACGATGCGGCGCAGGTCCCGCCGCTCGACCTCGGCGAGCAGCAGGTAGGCGAAGATCACCCCGAGGGAGAGCGGGTAGGTGCGCAGACGCTTCAGTTCGGCCGCGGTCCGGTCGCGGTCGATCGCGACCTCGTAGCCCGAGAGCGTCCGGGCGGCCGCGAACTCCGCTCCGCCCTCGGCGATCGAGGGGAAGCGCGGCACGAGCTTCTCCGCGAGGGACGGCACGTCCCGCGCCGAGTAGAGGTCGGGGGCGTCGCCCGACGGGAGCGTGCCCCCGTCGAGCCAGCGGGGGAGGACCGCGTCGACCGGGAGCTCCGCCGCCTTCCCCTTGAGGAGGAGGAGCGCGTTGCGAGCGTCGACCTCGCTCTGGACGAGCGCGCGGACCGCCCACTCGTCGCCCTGGAAGAACCGGGCCGATGCGAGGACGCTGCGGTAGTACTCGCGGTCGAGCGCCTGGAGGACCGGGAAGATGTCGTGGGTCCGCTCGAACGCCTCGAGGAGCGGGAGGATCGTCGGGCCGTAGCCGTAGCGGACGAGCGCGGTGGCCGTCGCCTCGAGCGTCGGCTGGCCGAGCAGGATCCGGAAATCGTCGAGCGTCATCACGCCCGCGTAGAGCCCGGCGGGGATCTCGCGG
>JASHYY010000231.1 GCA_030042815.1 Thermoplasmata archaeon
GGGTCGGCCTCGGGTGCGGCTTCTACATCTCGGGTTCGAACAGCCCGATCCACTTCACTCCGGTGATGCCGCAGTCGACCGTGCACCTCAAGGTCGACATGGACGGGGGGATCGCCGTGCACTCGATGCAGGCCGACATCGGCCAGGGCTCGAACACGCTGCTCGCTGCGATCGTGGCCGAGGTTCTCGGGGTCGACCTCGACCGGGTGCACGTGCAACGGGTCGATTCGGACGTGAGCCCGATCGACCTCGGTTCGTACTCGAGCCGCGTCACCTTTATGGCGGGGAACGCGGCCCGGGCGGCCGCCGTGGAGCTGCTCCGAAAGCTGATGGCCGCCGCCGCCGAGCTGCTCCGCCGGGCTCCGGACGAGGTCGAGGTGGGGTACGAGCGGTTCTCGGTCCGGGGGACGCCGTCCGAGTCCGTGACGTTCGTCGAGGCGCTGCACAAGGCGATGGAGACGACGGGGGCGCTCACCGCGTCGGGGTCGTACCAGACGAAGCCGGTCGGCGGCACGTTCAAGGGGGCCCGTGCGGGGACGGCCCCCGCGTACTCCTTCGCGGCGTACGTCGCCGAGGTCGGCGTCGATGTCGAGACCGGCGAGTACCGCGCGGACAAGATCTGGGCGGCCTTCGACTGCGGGCGCCCGCTGAACCGGCTCGCCGTGGAAGGTCAGATCGAGGGGTCGATCCACATGGGACTCGGCCAGGTGATGGGCGAGTCGATGAACTACCGCGGCCCGCGCCTGTTCAACCCGTCCCTGCTCGAGTACAAGATCCCGATGCCGCAGCAAATGCCCGAGGTCGAGATCCTGCTCGTCGGCGACGACGACCCCGAGGGCCCGTTCGGCGCAAAGGAGGCGGGGGAGGGACCGCTGATCGCGACGCTCCCCGCGATGGCCAACGCGCTCTACGACGCGATCGGCGTCCGGTTCACCGAGCTCCCGATCACTCCCGACCGCGTCCTGCGGGGACTCGACCAACGACACGCCGAGCACCGGGCCTGGAAAGGAGACGCCTAGGATGCACCTCGACCCGTTCGAGCTGCACCGGCCGACCTCGGTCGAGGAGACCGTGCGGCTCGCGGCCGAGCTCGCCGGCCGGTTCGACTACGTCGCGGGAGGCACGGACCTCCTGCCGAACTACAAGATGCACATCAACCTCCGGCCGCACCTGGTCGCGCTCGAGGACGTCGCCGAGCTGCGCGGCCACTCGCTCGACCGCGTGGGAGCGATGGTCCGGCTCGCCGACCTGGAGGCGGACCCCTCGTTCCGGGCGGCGTACCCGGTCGTCTCGGACGCTCTCGGAGAGGTCGCGACCCCGCTCGTTCGCGCGAGCGGGACCGTCGGGGGGAACCTGCTCGTCGAGACGCGCTGCTTCTTCTTCAACCAGAGCTACTTCTGGCGGTCGAGCCTCGGCTTCTGCCTGAAGGCCGACGGCGACCGCTGCCACGTCGTACCGCAGAAGGAACGCTGCTACGCGACGTTCTCGGGCGACCTCGCCCCGGCGCTCCTGGCGCTGGACGCGGAGGTCGAGGTCGCCGGGCCCTCCGGCCGCCGAAGGCGGCCGCTCACGGACCTGTACGACCGCGCGGGGGACGGGATCCGACGGGTCTGCCTCGCTCCGGGCGAGCTGGTCGTCGCGGTGCATCTGCCGCCTGGCGCCCGGGGCCAGCGGGGCCGGTACAAGAAGCTGCGCGTGCGGCCGTCGTACGATTTCCCCGAGCTCGGGGTCGCGGCCGCGGGCCGCTGGGACGGCGAGCGCGTCGCGTCGCTCCGGCTCGCGGTCGGCGGGGTCGAGACGTACCCCCGGCGGTTCGACGAGCTGACCGACCCGCTCGTCGGCCGGCGGGTCAGCGAGGAGTCCCTCGGGCGGCTGGCGGAGGAGGTCATGCGCCGGGTCCGGCCGGTCCACAACACGTTCCTCCTTCCCGACTACCGGCGCCGGATGGTCGGGGTCTACGTCCGCCGGGCGGTCGACGAGGCCCGGCAGGGGACCGCGGGATGACGCGGGCCCCCGAGTTCGAGCTCGTCCCGATCGAGAAGCTGCACTCGCACGAGGAGATCGACGAGGACAACGTCGCCGAGCTCCTGCAGGAGCTCACCCGCTCGGGCGTGTTCGCCGACCCGATCTGGGTCTCCCGGGGGTCGTACGTCATCCTGAACGGCCATCACCGCGTCGAGGCGCTCCGGCGGATCGGGGCGCACCGCGTCCCCGCCTGGCTCCTCGACTACGAGACCGACCTCGTCGGGCTCGAGCCGTGGCGCCCCGGTCTTCCGATCACGAAGGCCGAGGTGGTCCGTCGGGGGCTCGCGGGCCACCTGTTCCCTCCGAAGACGACCCGCCACAAGGTCCGCGCCGAGCTTCCCGCGCGGCCGACACCGCTCACCGACCTCGTCCCCCGGATGCACCGCCCCCCGGCTCAGCGCGCGGCCGAGGGACGCCGATTCTCGCCCGGCACCGGCTCCTCCGGCTCGGGATAGGGCAACGGCCACCGGCCGTCCGCGAACCGACGGATGACCTCGACCAGCAGCCGGACCTCCACCGGGTGGATGCGGGCCCGCAACGCCGACGGGGTGTCGTCCGGCAGGACCGGGACCGTCTCCTGGAGGAGGTTCGGCCCGCCGTCGACGCGGGCGGTGATCAGGTGGACGGTCGCCCCCGACCGAGTCTCGCGGGCCGCGAGGACCGCCTCGTGCACGTGCTCGCCGTACATCCCACGGCCCCCGTGCTTCGGCAGGAGCGACGGGTGGAGGTTCACGGCCCGGCCGTGCCAGCGGGCGACCCACGAGGGGGGAAGGATCGAGAGAAAGCCCGCGAGGACGACCAGCTCCACGCCGTGCGTCTCGAGGACCCGGGTGAGCTCGGCGCCCCACGCGTCCCGGTCGACTCGTCGGGACGGGAGGACGACCGTATCGAGGCCATGCCGGCGGGCTCGGGCGAGCGCCGGTACTTCCGGGCGGTCCGACACCACGACCCGGAGGTCGGCCGGGAGGTCCCCGCGCTCGGCGTGCTCGGCGAGGGCCTCGAGCGTCGTTCCCTCGCCCGAGACGAGGACCGCGACCGGAAGACGGCGCGCCACGCCGGTCGAGCGGGCGGGCGTAGAATACGGTGGCGGGCGCGGCGCCCCGTCCGGCCGGTCCCGGTTCGTCGGCCACGCGCCCGCGCGGCCGTCGGGGAAGGAGAAACCGTAATCCTCCCGTCCGGTTCGAGTCGGCCGGCGGAGGTCCGATGGGCGACCGGTGGACGGAGGTCGACCGGTACCTCGAGTCGCGGCTCGTGCCGCCGGATCCCGTCCTCACGTCGGCCCTCGCGTCGGCCGGCGGGGCCGGTCTGCCCGAGATCCAGGTGAGCCCGCTGCAGGGCCAGTTCCTCCACGTCCTCGCCCGCGCCCTACGGGCCCGTCGGATCCTCGAGGTCGGCACCCTCGGTGCCTACAGCACGATCTGGCTCGCCCGGGCGCTGCCGAGGAACGGCCGGCTCCTTTCGCTCGAGCTCCGTCCGCGGCACGCGGAGGTCGCCCGGGCCAACCTCGCGCGGGCCGGGCTCTCGGACCGGGTCGAGGTCCGGGTCGGGCCCGCGCTCGAGTCGCTCCCCCGGCTCGCGGCCGAACGCCCGAAGCCGTTCGACCTCGTCTTCCTCGACGCCGACAAGCCGCCCACGACCGAGTACTTCGACTGGGCGGTGCGGCTCTCGCACCCCGGCACCGTGATCGTGGTGGACAACGTCGTTCGGGACGGCAAGGTCGCGGACGCGTCGAACCCGGAGCCCTCCGTTCAGGGTATGCGCCGATTCTTCGACTCCCTCGCGAACGACCGCCGGGTGCGCGCGACGGTGGTGGCGACCGTCGGGGCGAAGGGCTACGACGGCTTCGCGGTCGCGTACGTGGAGCGGCCCACGGCCGACCCACGGGGTCGCGGCCGCCGACGCGCTAGAGCATCACGCGAAGGTTCAGCTTCTCGGTGAGCTCCTTGTAGCGGTTGCGGATCGTCACCTCGGTAACCCCCGCGACCTCGGCGACCTCGCGCTGGGTGCGGCGCTCGCCGCACTGGACGCTCGCGATGTAGATCGCGGCCGCCGCGACGCCGGTCGGGCCCCGCCCGCTCGTCAGCTCGCGCTCGGTCGCCTCCTTGAGGATCTCGTTCGCGCGGGTCTGGATCTCGCCCTTCAGCTTGAGCTCCGAGCAGAACCGCTGGATGTAGTCCTGCGGGCGGGTCGGCATCAGCTTCAGGTGGAGCTCGCGGGTCATGAACCGGTACGTCCGACCGATCTCCTTCCGGCCGATCCGGGACTTCGACGCGATCTCGTCGAGCGTCCGCGGCACGTTGCACTGGCGGCAGCTGCCGTAGAGCGAAGCGGCGACCACGCCCTCGATCGAGCGCCCGCGGATCAGGTTGCGGTTGACGGCCTTGCGGTAGATCATCGCCGCCGTCTCCCGTACGTTCCGCGGGAGCGCCATACCCGAGGCGATCCGGTCGAGCTCGGCCAGTGCGAACGCGAGGTTGCGCTCGGTCGCGTTCGACACGCGGATGCGGCGCTGCCACTTGCGCAGCCGGTAGAGCTGCGCGCGGTTCCGCGTCGGGATCGACTTGCCGTACGGGTCCCGGTTCTTCCAGCCGATCTCGGTCGAGAGCCCCTTGTCGTGGATCGTGAGGGTGGTGGGAGCGCCCGTGCGGGCCCGCTTCTCGCCCTGCTCGGCGTCGAACGCGCGCCAGTCCGGTCCCTGGTCGATCATCGACTCCTCGAGGACGAGGCCGCACTCGTCGCAGACGAGCTCGCCGCGCTCGTAGTCCCGCGTGAGGTGCGTCGAGCCACAGCTCGTGCAGCGCGTCGGCACCGCGAGGTCCTCCGGCCGGGGCGTCGTCTTCTCCCCGTTCGCGGGGGGCTCTTCGTTCTGCATCCGCTCCTCCCTCACTCGTCGCTCACCAGCGGCACTCCGAGCAGGGCGACCCCTTCGGCCGCCGTCGGAGTACGTCGGGGTCGGACGCTCAGGTACGGTCGCGCGACGGGGCCGAAGACGCGCACTACCCGGCCCCGGACGATCCCTCGACTGTCGCGCACGGCCGTTCCCTCGGGCACGACCTCCGCGGACGGCGCCCGGGCCGTAAGAAAACCGCTCGGGGTCACGGAAAGCACCGTGCCAACGTCGCGCACACCGGGGCGAGCTCTGACCCGCGACAAGTGATATAAACGATTTGCGATACGTATAAAAGAGTTACGGCCGAGGTCGCGGACGCCGCCGGCCCCGGTTCGCCGCCGTCGGGTCGTTCGAGTCCTCGTCGTCTTCTCCGAGGTAGGCGTCGGGCGGAACGTACGGCACGTAGAGCGACCCGGGGTGGCCGCCCGTGTCGCCCTCCGTCTCCGATGGCGATTCGTCCTCCGGGCCCTCCGGAGCGGGCGGCTCCTCGGGCGCCGACTCGGGGACCTCGGGCGCGGGCTCCTCGCCCGGAGCCTCGAGCGCCTCCTCCTCGACCGGAGGTCCCTCGACCGCCCGCTTCTTCTCTCGGGTCAACCGGTCGACCTCGGCCCACAGGGCCTCGATCTCCTCCTCGGGCGTACCGTACCGGCGGTCCTCGCTGATCGCCGCACGGACCTGGGCCATCAGGCGGGCCGCGCTCTGGGCGTTGGACGCCTTCGCCTTGATCCGCTGGAGTCGGCGGGCCAGGTTGCGGGCCTCGACGAGGATCTCGTCCTCTTCGTTCGGCGACACGGCGGGGACCGCCGGCGCCCGCGGGATGCGGCCGACGGCCTTGCGGACCTCGACGAGCCGCTCGGCCGCCGTCGCGAGGTTCTGGTCCTGGACCGCCTGGAGGAGCCGGGAGAACGACGCGGCCGCGACGCGGACCTCCTCGCCGCGGTCCCGGGCACGTCGAATGGAGAGCCCCAGCTGCTGGGCTTCTTGGACACAGAATTTCGGGACCGCGTCGTTCAGGACCGCGAGGGCGAGCGACGCGCTCGCCGCCGCCTTCTCGAGCGAGCCCGAGCTGAGCGGGTCCGACATCAGGCGCCGCCGCGGGTTGCCGACCCGCGTGTCGAGGTGCGCCACGTCCATCCCGATCGTCTGGGCGATCGCGCGCAGCTCGTCGGCCCGTCGCAGGAGCTCGCGCACCCAGGTCCAGTCGGGAACGACCCGGGCGAGGAGCGCCTCGCCCCGCTTCACGACCGCCGCGGCCTGCGCCTTCTCGCCTGCCTGCACGGCCTGGTCGAACGCGGTGCGGATCTGCGCGGTCGGGAACGGGAGCCCCTCCCCCTCGAGCCGGTCGCCTTCCGCGGTGACGCGGTCGAGGCGGGTCCGGAGCTCGGCGAGGGCGGTCGTTTCGGGCGACATCGCCTACGTCCTCGCCGGCTCGGTGGCCAGCATCCGCATCAGTCGCGTGAGCGTGAGGTCGGCCTCCTTGAGGTTGCGCTGGCGCAGGAGGTCGGTCGCCTCGCGGATCTGTACCGCGGCGTCGCGTGCGGTCTCGCTCTCCGGTGGGAGCGTACGGACCCGGGCGGCAAGGCTGCGGGCCTTCTTCAGCAGCCGGTCGAGGACGACATCCTCCGACTCCTCGGGCGGCGGCGGCACGGCCGGGGCCGGCGCCGGGGGAGGAGCTCGCTCGAGCTCGTCGATCGCATGCCGCAGGTCCCGCAGGCTGAGCATCGCCTCGGAGAGCCGGCCCTTCTTGAGGTGGCGGCCGGCGTCGAGGTGCAAGCGACGGGCGGCCGCGCTCCCCGGCTGCTCGTCCGGGAACCGGTCGAGGACCTTCTCCGTTCGCGCGAGCTCGGCCTCGAGCGAGGACGGGATCGCCTCGTGGAGGAGCATCAGGATCTGCGCCGACTCCTGGGCGAAAGTGTCGAGCGACTCCTCGGAGAGCTCCTCCTCGCCGAGCCGGTCGCGGATCGACTGGAGCTCGCCCGAGATCTCCCCAAGGGGGATCTCGAGCTCGCTCGCCTCGTTGCGGAGCCCCTCGATCTGGGCGAGCAGGCCCTGGAGTCCCTTCCAGTCCGACTCGAACTGGCCGACCCTTCGTTCCGCCTCGACCAGGATCCCGACCGCCTCCTCGCGGTCGCCGGCCTCGAGCGCGCTCGAGAGGCGGCTAAAGTTCGGTCCCATCGAGAATCGCACGCCGGTCCTCTCGAGCGCTTCGCGTCGTTCCTTGAGCAGCGCGAATCTCCGGTGCAGCACCTCGTCCGTTTCGTGTTCGAGGCGGACCTGGGCGGAGCGCAGGATGCCGAGCGCCTCGGCGACCCGGCCCTCCGCCTCGCTCAGCGCCGCCTCGCAGAGCTCGTGGGTCACGTCGGGCCCGTGCCCGAGCTCGCGCACCGCGTCCATCCGAACGACGAGGTCCCGACTGATCGCCGCGTTCAACTCCTCCTCGGGACTCGGGGGCGGGGGGGTCGACTTGGACCGGACCGACGCCGGCTCGGCCGGCGGAGCGACGGTGCTGCCGCCGTCGGGCTCGTCCGACTGCTCGACCGACCGCAATCCTTCGATCGCGAGGCCGGTCGGGAAACCGCAGACGGCGCAGTGCGCGGCCGTCGAGGGGATCGGTTGCTCGCAGATGGGACAGCTGGACGGCACGGCAGCGACTCTTCGTCAGTCAAACGATGGCCGGGCCTTTAACGCCTTGCTCGCGGGTGGGGTATAACTCCGGCGGGCGCGACCGCATTCCTAGCCGCCCGAGAAGGTCGAGACGACGGTCAGCCGGACGGGACGATCGATCGGCAGGTCGAGCGGCACCGGGGTATCCCCGTCCAGGACCGCGCTGCCTTCCGGCGCGTGACCGAGCCGGTGGAGGACCGCCCGTACCGGGGTTCCCGCCGGAACCCGCAGCCGGCGGCGGGAGACCGTCTCGGCCCGGGTGAACTCCACGACGACCGGGACCCAGCGGGGAGGGGAAGCGCTGAGGGGGAGAATCTCCGCCGCGCGGGGGTGGCCCGTCGCGTCCTTTGAACTCCCGCGATGCATACGCATCACC
>JASHYY010000232.1 GCA_030042815.1 Thermoplasmata archaeon
CTAGCGGCCGGGCCGGTAGCCGCCTATCCGCCCGTGACGTTCTCGAGGAACTCGCGCACCGTGCCGAGGAACTCGCGCGGCTGCTCGAGGACCTCCATGTGGCTGCTGTGCGGCAGGACCCGGAGATGGGCGGGCTCGATCCGTTCCGCCATCTCGACCGACGCTTCGAGGAAGAAGTCGTACTTGCCGACCACGACCACGGCGGGGACCTCGATCTTCGAGTAGTACCGGCGGCCGTCCCACGACGCGATGGTCCCGTCCACGACGAACTCGTCCCCGGAGCGGGTCATCATCGCCCGGTAGACCCCCGGGCTGATCCGGGTCGCCTTCCAGTCGGCGGGGGTCGAGTCGACGAACCGCCACTGGAACGGACGCGCGATCGCCTCCGTGAGCCGGCGGTACTCCGGCGTATCGAACGCCTTCGCGCGGGTGAGCTCCTTCAACCGGGCGAGCTGGCGGGGGGAGGCGGTGGACCGCGTCAGCCGGTTCGCCGCCCGCACCTCCTCCGCGCTGCCGGCGGTGGCGCAGAGCAGCAGGGAGGTGAGCCGGTTCTCGTGCCGGTGGGCGTACTCGAGCGCGACGAACCCGCCGGCAGAGTAGCCGAGCAAGTGGAGCTCCGAGATCTTCAGGGCCCGGCGGAGGGCCTCGACGTCCTCCGCCAGGTTCCCGATGGTGTACTCCTTCGCGCTCTTCGGTGCCCAGCTGTGCCCGACCCCGCGCGGGTTGAACAGGATCACGCGCAGGTTCGCGCTCGCGAGATGCAACAGGCCCCGGAGGTAGTGGTAGGTCAGTCCCGGCCCGCCGGGATGGACGAGGAGGGTGGCCGGGCCCCGTCCCCGGGCCACGTACTCGAACGTCCGGTTCCCCGGCAGCGTCACCGTGCTCGCCTTCGGCATCGATGCCCGGTAGCACCGCCTTCCCAAAAACATCTCGACCCGGCCGCGACGACGCGAGCGGTACGCTTCGGCCAGCGTTCGGAACAGTTCTAAACTGTACGCCGGGTCGGCCGGGGCCCCCGCGCGGGATTCGGGAGCGGGAGAACCCCGTCCCCCCGAGGGTCGATCCCCACGGTCGGCGGCGTTGCGCAGTCGATCCCCTGCGCGTGGCCGAAGAGCGATCGGTCGCCCCGGACCCGCCGCGCCCCGGCGAGCTCGAGCCCCGGTTCGGCGTAGAGCGGGGCCGTCCCGTAGATCGTCGCCGGGCACGCGAACCGGGGCGCCGCGATCGCCCGGTCGATCGGCGTCCCCCGGTCGAGGAGCCGGGTGAGGACCTGGACGTTCACCTGGGGCTGCACGTCGCCGCCCATCGACCCGAGCAAGACGTCCCCTCCGGGACGCGAGGCGATGACGGACATCAGCGTGTGGAACGTCCGCTTGCCCGGGGCGAGGCAGTTCGGATGGTCGGGGTCGAGGGAGAAGTAGGACCCCCGGTTGTTCAGGGAGACCCCGGTCGACGGAAGCAGGACGCCCGAGCCGAACCCCCGATAGTTGCTCTGGATCGCGCTCACGCCGACCGAGCCGTCCCAGACCGAGAAGGCGGTCGTGTCGCCGGCCCCGTCCGTTCGGTCGCTCGCCGTCCGCGGGCCGGCCGTAAGGGGGAACGACGGGTCGAGCAGCTCCGCGGGGAACGTCCGATACCGCGGGTCGCCGATGTACCGGGCCCGGTAGCGATAGGCGACCGGCATCGTCCGGACGAGCGTCTCGACGAATTCCCCTTCGCCGAGCGAGGCGAGGTCGAGCCGTCCGAGGAGATTGAGCCAGAGGAGGGCGGTCGCACCCTGGCTGTTCGGCGGCGTAGTGTAGACGTCCACGCCGCGGTATCGGGTCGAGAGCGGGGTCGTCCACTCGGCCCGGAACCGGTCGAGGTCGTCGAGCGTGAGCAAAGTCCCCTTCGCGCGGAGCTCGCGTCCGAGGCGACGGGCGAGCGGTCCGTGGTAGAACGACTCCGTCCCGTCGCGCGCGATCGCGGAGAGCGTCCGCGCGAGTGCCGGCTGGCGCACCCGCCCGCCGGCCCGGATCCCCGCGAACGTCGCCCTCCAGTCGTCGTCGGCCCTTCGCGACGTGGTCGCTGCGGACCGGGCCAGGCTCACGGTCCCCGGGAATCCTTCGCGCGCCCATCGGGCCGCGGGCGCGAGGAGCTCGCGCAGGGGTCGCGTCGTACGGGGGCGCAGGAGGGTCCAGGCGCCCACCAGGCCGGGGACGGTCAGGGCGGAGAGCGGACCCGACGACGGGACGGCGGTGCGGCGGGCCCGCCGAAACCTCTCGAGCGTCGCGGCGGCGGCCGCCGGGCCGCTCGCGTTGATCGACCGGAACCCACCGTCATGGACGACCGCGAAGAAGTCGGCGCCGAGGCCGTTCATGTGCGGCTGTACGACCGTCAGCGCCGCGCTCACCGCGACCGCCGCGTCGTAGGCGTTGCCGCCGCGCGCGAGGACCTCCCGCCCGGCGGCCGTGCTGAGGGGATGGGCGGAAGCCACCGCGCCCGGCACGGTCGAGATACGGCTCACGGCGCGCCGCCCCGGCCGCTACGCGCGGCCGGCCCGCCGCAGGACGATGAGCGCCGAGGCCGTGATCCAGCGGCTCGGCCGTCCGACGAACTCGAGACCGAGGGGATAGTACGGGGTCCGTTGGTGGTCCAGGTAGTCGTCGTCCGGCGCGACGTCGGGCTGGAGCGCCTCGAGCGGCCAGCGGCCGCTCGCGAGCCGCTTCGACTCGAGCCACTCGAGCGCCTCGGAGAGCCGGGGGTCGGACCCCCGGCCGAGTGCGGTGGCGAAGTCGAGGCCGACCAGCGCGTCGTAGTAGTAGTGGTTCGGGTAGTGCAGGCGGTACCACGGGGCGTACTTCGACCCATCCCCTTCCCGCAGGAGCCGCCGTTCGAGGAAGAACTCGAGCCCGCGGTCGATCGCGTGGCGCACCTCGGGCGTGCGATGCCGCGGGGGCAGCGCGGCGAACGCGGCGAGCGCCTCCCAGGCGGCGAGCGTCCCGGTCTCGGACGGCCAGCAGTGCCAGCCGCCGTCCGGCTTCTGGGCCGAGACGAGCCAGCGGGTCGCGCGCTCGACCCGGGGGTCGTCCGAGTAGCCCAGGCGCGCCATCGTCCGCACGGCGTTCCCCGTGATGCAGACCTCGCTGCCCTCGCCGCCGAACGCGTCGTCCGCCGGGTCGCCGAACCGCTCGAGGAACAGCTCCGCGCCGCGCGCGACCCGGGGGTCCGAGCGGTCCGCCCCGAGGTCGCCGAGGACGATCAGCGACCAGTTCGTCGCCGAATACTTCGGTCGGTAGAGGTCGCGCCGGCTGTTCCCCGGGGTGACCCACTGTCCGTCGGGCAATTGGTGGCCGAGGATCTCGGCGGCCCATCCGTGGACCCCGATTTCCTGCCGTGCCGCCCGGACCTCGGCATCGTGCTCCGGTCGGTCCAGCAGCTCGCGCAGGACCCGGTACCGGACGCTCGGGTCGCTGCCGACGAGCAGCCAGGACCGGAGCTCCGGCGAGAGCGACACGCCGTCGGGGATTCGACGCGTTGCTTAACGTTGCCGAGACATCGCGCGCGGCCCGCGGGGCTCCCCTCTCGAAAGGGGGGACGCGCCGGCGGCGCGGGAGGAGTGCGGGCACCGGGATTTGAACCCGGGTTATAGGCTTGGCAAGCCTATGTGATAACCAGACTACACTATGCCCGCAGCGGCGGGGGCCATCCGCTCGGCTATCTAAAGCCACCCGGCGCGCACGGGCTGTCCGCCGCGGCCCGGTCGGGCGTTGGGGCGGGGGAGCGCCGGATTAATACCGTCGGGGGGTCGTACCGCCCCTCTCGCGCGGGGCGTTTCATGGTCGACCGGTGGGACGAGGGCGACACCGCGGTCCTCCGCCGCGCCGGGGGAGCTCCCCGCCTCGTGCGCGTCGTGGCCGGAGCGCAGACGGTGGGGGACGAGGGCGTGATCGACCTCGCGGGAGAGGTCGGCGCGCCGGTCGGACGTTCGGTCCTCTGGTCCGGCACGACCTACTCGCTCGTCCGTCCGTCCCTCTCCGACCTCTTCGCGACCGTGCGTCGGGGCGCGCAGATCGTCACCCCGAAGGACGCGGTGCAGCTGCTGTACCTCGCCGGAGTCGGGCCCGGGACGGAGGTGGCCGAGGCGGGCTCGGGGAGCGGCGCGCTGACGATCGCGCTCGCGTTCGCGGTCGGAGCGACCGGGCACGTCACGTCCTACGACCGACGCGCCGATTTCCTCGCCGCGGCCCGGGCGAACGTCGAGCGGGCGGGCCTCGCCCCGCGCGTGACGTTCCGCGAGCGGGACGTCGCGGCGGACGGGCTGGACGTCGAGGGGGTGGGGAGCGTGGTCCTGGACCTCGCGGAGCCGTGGGCGGTCGTCGCCCCGGCGCACGCCGCCCTCCGCGTCGGCGGGTACGTCGCGACCTACACGCCGACGTACAACCAGCTCGAGCGGACGGTGCGCGCGCTCCGGACCGAGGGGTTCGAGGAGGTCCGGGCGGTCGAGCTCCTCGAGCGCGGACTCCACGTGGGGGAGGGTGGGACTCGGCCCGAATTCGAGATGCTCGGCCACACCGGATTCCTCGCCGCAGGTCGCAACGGGGGACGGCGATGACGATCGGACCGGCGTCGCTGCCGCTCTCGCTCGGCGCCCTGGTCGGGGTGCTGCTCTCGGGAGGGTTCGTCTGGTGGGAGGTCGGGCGGTACGCGACCCCGCAGGTCCCCGTGAGCCTCTTCGACGAGCGGAAGGAACTGTTCGCCTACACCGCCGGGCTGTTCGTCGGCGTGCCGCTCGCCGTCGCGTTCGTCCTCTTCTACGACTCGATGGCGAACGGGGCGCTCCTGGGCGCGTTCCTGTTCCTCGGTCTCCTCGTGGCCGGTGGCGAGATCGCGCAGTGGGCGCTGCTGCGGACCCGCTTCTGGGGCGTGGGGGAGAGCGGCCCGTTCTACGCGCTCGGCTACCGCGCCTCGATCGGCGGCATCGTCGCGCTCGCCCTCGTCTCCCAGTACTTCAGCACGGGATCCCTCTCCGTCCCCGGGATCGCCCTGGTCGTCCTCGAGTCGGCCGCGGTCGTGGCGCTCGAGGTGGCGGGCACCCTCCTGTCGATCCGCGCCCGCCCGGGGAGCGGCCGCACCGGCGGCGGCCCCGTCTCGGGGGCGATCTTCGGCCTGGTCGGTTTCTTCCTGGTCGGGCTCGGGCCGCTGGGAGGGGCGATCGCCGCGTTCGGCGGGGCGCTGGTCGCCCTCCTCGGTGCCGGGTGGGTCTACTCGCGCCTGCGCCCGCTGCTCGCCGCGATCCCTCCCCCGAGCGCGGGACCCCCCGCGGCGCGCGCCAGCCCGCTGCCGTCGTACGGGCGGACCGACCGGGGCGCCGACCGCCGTGAGCTGCCCCCGCCCCCCGCCGGTTAGCCTCTTAAGTCGGTCCGCCTCCCGCCCCCCGCATGCCGACCCCCGAGGAACCGGTGCCCTTCGGCCGACGGTTCCGGCACGGGATGCGGACCTACCGCGCGGCGATCTCGATCTTCGTCCTCGCGGCCGGCGCGCTCCTCACGCTGCTCGCGGTCGGCTACTTCACCCCCCTCTCGGCGAGCTACCCGTTCTCGGCGATCAACGGGGCGACGAACCCGCCCTCGGGCCCGAACTACAACCTCGTCTTCATCATCGCCGGGCCGATCGTGATCATCGTCGGCGCCTACCTCGTCGGCGCCTACTTCACCGCGCGACGGCGCTTCGAGCACCTGATGCTCACGAAGAGCAAGGCCGAGTTCCTGCGCAACATCCCCGAGCTCGAGAAGCTCCTGTGGGACCTCACTCCGGCCGACGAGCTTCGCTACGACCAGAAGCTCTCGGAGCTCCGGCTGCGCCGGTGAGCGAGCGCCGCGGTCGACCGCGTTAAGTACCGACCCCCGGTCCACGCGCCGTGGCGGCGCACCCCGGCTCCGGTCGGCCGGAGGGGTTCCGGTTCCGCCGGCTCGACAAGCCGGAGGAGTTCCGCCAGGTCGACGAGGTCCAGCACGCGGTCTGGGGCCCGGAGTCGACGGTGTCGGTCCCCCCGCCCCTCCTGCGGGTGCTGCAGGACAACGGCGGCCTCGTGCTCGGTGCGTTCGCCGAC
>JASHYY010000233.1 GCA_030042815.1 Thermoplasmata archaeon
AGAAACTTGAGGTGGAAGGCGACCGTCGTCTTGCCGAGATTGAGTCGCTCCATGAGACCGCGGAAGCTCAATCCGGGAAATCGCGAAAGTTCCACCAGCATCGCTCGTTCGACCGCGCTTTGCATCACGACCAGGAGCTGGCGGTCGCCCGGTGAGGTGTCGGCGTGGAAGTAGTAGTCTCTCCGCCCTCCCCGCTCCCGCTGAAGGATCCTCGCCCGAAGCATCTGGTCGAGATGGTAGGTGGTCTCTCCCCAGCCCAGCCCCAGGCCTCGCTGCACGGTCCGCGCGCTGGACCCGGGATGCGCGCCGATAAACTCGAAAATGCGACGCCGCACGGGGAGGTCGAGCACGCTACGCGCTCGGTGCGGGAGGGGTCCAGGGACGGGCGACCACGAAGGAGAGGTAGAACAGGACCTCCGCCGCGATGATCAGGGCCGACGGGGCCACTCCGAGGTCGGAACCGGGCAGAGCCCCGGGGAGAAGAAGTCCGACGGCCCCGACCACCCCGACGAGCCCCAACACCCCGAGGGCTCCGGCGACCAACCCGAAACGTACGTCTCGGTACCGGATGGCCGCGAGGCCGGCGATGAACCCCAGCAGGATCGCCAGGGCGACGATGATCGTGTCGAGGATGGGTCCCACTACGTCAACCGCCATCGAGATTCCTCTCCACGGACGCCCCCTGCGGGCCCACCGCTCCCCCGGGCCGGCACGGTCGATGGGCCACGGGGAGATACCGGCCCGAGCTTAGAAAGGGGGATTGGTGCAAGGTCGGGACACGCGCCGGCGCGACTCCCCACCGGGATCAGGAGAGATTCATTCTCTTCACTAGCGCCGCGAATCGAGAGTCCGCGCGAACGTTCTGGAATCGCGGATCGAGCAAGAACGCCTGAAGCGGGAGGTTGCGATTCCTGTACGCCTTCTCCAGCCATCGAAAGCACTCGTCGAGCTCGCCGAGCTCGGCGTACTCGCGGGCCACGTCGTATTGCCCGGGAGGAAACTCCGGCAGCGAATCCTCCTGACGCAGGAGCTCCCGTGCGTGAACTCGGTCACCGGAGAGCGCGGAATACCGGGCCTGTCGCAGGGCGACGTAACGGGGCACTGTCTCCTGCTCGACCCATCGCTTGAGCGCCTCCAGCGCCTCGGGCACCTCGGATCGGGCAATGCGATACTGGTAGAGCGCCGGGAGATACCAGTCCCCTGCCGCATCCACGGCACGGAGTTTCTCCACCCTCTCGAACGCCTCCTCGAATCGACCCCGCCAGACCAGCAAGACCGCCAGATGGTAGAGGGCGAACGGCCAGAACGGGTCCGCGGCCTCCGCCAGCCTCAGATGGAGGAGGGCTTCGTCGGCCCGACCTAGGTCCTCCAAACACACCCCGTAGCCCATGTGGGCCCAGGAGTAGCTCGGATTCAACGAGAGGGCGAGCTCGAATTCCCGCACCGCGAGGGCGTAGTGGAAGTCCTGCCACTCGATGAGGGCGAGCGCCGCATGCGCCTCGGCGAGATTCGGGTCGAGTTCGATCGCCTTCCCGGCGAGCCTCCGGCCGGTGGCTCCCCACGCCTCGCGATTCTCGTCCGTGAAACTCCACCCCGCCATGCTCGTCGCATCGGCCAATCCCGCGTAGGCGGCAGCGTTGTGGGCGTCGAGGGAGATCGCCCGCTCGAACTGCCGCTTGGCCTCCTCCACGGAAGCGGGAGAAGGGTCGTGCACGAGCGTCCGCCCCTTGAGATACGCCAGGTACGACTCCGGACGCAGCGGCGGCCGGGCCCCCAGACGGCTCTCTTCGGTGCCCGTCAATCGGACCTGGAGGGCGCCGGCGACCTGCCGGGCGATCTCGGCCTGGATGGTCAGCACGTCGTCCAGCTGCCGGTCGTACGTGGTGGCCCACACATGTCCCTGAGTCCGGGCGTCGATCATCTGGGCCGTGATCCGTAGCCGATTTCCGGCCCGCCGTACGCTTCCCTCGAGGACCGTCGAGACCCCCAGTTCGGCCGCGATCTGGGACACCCCCTTCGGCGAGGACTTGTAGAGCATCGTCGACGTGCGTGCGATCACTCGGAGCCCCCGCAGCTGGGAGAGCACCGTGATCAACTCCTCCGTCAGGCCGTCCGCGATGTACTCGTCCTTCGGGTCGGGGCTGATGTTCGAGAAGGGCAGGACGGCGATGCCCGTCGGTTCCAGGACTTCGGGGACCGGTGCCCGATCCGCCCAGGGCAGGACCACCCGATAGAGGTCGATCGGGACTTTGACCCCCTTGAGGGGGGTCGGCGGCAGCTTCTCGAGGGGTTGGGGAACCTTGTTCCGGACCTGCTCTTGCACGGCGCTCGAGAGGCAGATGCCGCCGGGTTCTGCGATGGGTTCGATCCGGGAGGCGAGGTTGACCGCGTCCCCAAAAATGTCGGCGCCTTGCCGCTCGATGTCGCCGAGATGGATCCCGATCCTCAAACGGATGGAGGGGACACCCGAAGTCGCGTTGCGCTCGTGCAGGCAGCGCTGGATCTCCACCGCGCACTCGGTTGCTTGGAGCGCGCTCTCGAATTCGATCAGGAACCCGTCCCCGGTCGACTTGACCTTTCGACCGTGGTGTTCCGCCACCACCGGGAGGAGGAGGTCCTCCTGTTCCCTCCGCAGCGCCAGGGCGGTCTTCTCGTCGGCCTGGGCCGCCGCCGTATACCCGACCATGTCCGTGAACATGATGGCGGCGAGGCGACGGGTCCCGGCCACGCGGCGAGAACGGCCGTTCCTAGATTAATGCCCCGTCCCCGGTGTCGGGACGGACCGCATCCTGCACTCGTCGGACGGACTCCTCCGGGGAACGGTTGGACCTACGCGTCCCTGCGCTGCCCTTCGATGCGAGGATACGGCTCGCCGGAGGGAGGAAGTTTCGAAGTACTATCCCTTAATCTGGCGACTCGACGTTCCGCGACCCATGGGCGAGGTCGCGTTCACGGTGCCCATCCTTCCCGGGAAGAAGGAGGCCTTCGAGGAGCTCTGCCGAACGCTTCAGGGACCCAAGTCGAAGGAGGTCGCGGAAATGCTCCGCCGGCACGGCGGCACCAAGGAGACCTGGTTCCTCGAAAGCGGTCCTTCGGGAGACCTTTGCATCGTCTACTGGGAAGCCGAGCCGCCGTCGAGACCCATGAACGAGTTCGTGACGTCGCGGCACCCCTTCGATCTCTGGCTCAAGGCGGAGCTGGAGAAGATCTCCGGGATCGATTTCAACAACCCCCCGCCCATGGAGTTCCCGAGACAGCTCTTCCGCGCGGGCTACTGAGGTCGATTCCTGCGCCTTCTAAGGTGCCGTCCCCGCGCGGAGGGGAACTCGATCGCGGGGCGGCGCCGAGGCGGAGCGGCGACGGTCACACGCCGGTTGCAGACCGGGCTCTTCCGCCCCTCGCAGGGTCGAGCGGTTCAAGGGGCACGCGGGGGGCGTGCTCGGTACTTCAGCACCCACTGAGCGACATCGGAAGGTCCGGACTTGGCGGTGAGGGATTTTCGAAGTTCCCGGAGCTGAGCTCGGTTCAGGAGGATCACCCCGCGCGCGCCCGCCTCGGCCAGGTCGGCGGCCGAGGTCTCGTCCGCGTCGACCACCCCCACGGCCTCCACAGCCAAGTCCTGAAGCCGTCGCGCCATCTCTTGCCTCCGCTGCTCCAGTCGAGCGATCTTGGTCCCGTTATGGGTCGGACCGAGGGTCTCGTCGATCCCGAACGCGAGAGGCGCGAACGGATGAAACGCCTCGATGTCGACGATTTCTCCCGCGCGTGCGTCCCGGTCTCCGGGATGGAGGACCTCGAGCCCTTGCGAACTCATGATGGCCGAAAGGGACAGTTCGTCCGACGGAGCGCTCTTCTGGGCTTTCTGATCGTCGGTCATGACAAACGCTCCCCGAGGCGCGGAGCACCCTGTCCACGCTCCCGGAAGACATCAACATTGCTTGGGTGCGGCCGAAACGCAGGCGAAGTCCCGCCGCGTACCCTCACGACGAAGGCGATCGTTGGGGGCCTCCACGAAGCATTGAGCGATCCTCGCCCGGCTCGGGGGGAAGGACGGGTCGTTGAATCCTCCCTCCCGGACCGAACGGACGTTGCGGCCTACTCCTTGTCGCTTTGTGCGAGAACGGGAGAGGGTTCTACGGAACTCGCCCGTGGCCCGATCACCTCTCGGGCGAACATCGTGAGCAGGCCCAGTAGGACGTAGATCGCGACGGCCGCGTAGAAGCAGAACTCGAAGGCGACGCTCGTGGG
>JASHYY010000234.1 GCA_030042815.1 Thermoplasmata archaeon
AGCCGGCCGTGACCGGGGTCGTCACGGCGGCCCCCGACGGATTCGTGAGGGTCACGGTTGTATTGAGCGACACCGGTCGGCCGTTCGGCCCGGTGGTCGTGCCGTCCAGCTTGACGGTGGAGGACGTGAGGGTTAGGGCGGGCGAGACCGTACCGCTCGAGGAGACCGCGAGCACCGTGAGGTTGGAGTAGGTGACCCCGCCCGACGTGATCTCCGCGTAGACGGAGTAGGTGCCCGCGGGCACACGGAACCCGCTCGTGAACGACGAGCCGTTGACGGTGAGCGAGACGAACGGCGAGGTCAAGGTCACGTTGAGGTGGGAGGGGAGAAGACCGGACGGCATCGAGAGCGAGCCCTTCGACGCGACCTCCGGAAGGAGGACGAGCGTCAGGTTCGAGTTGGTCGCCCCGAGGGGGAGGGTCGTCGACAGGATCGACGAAGGAAGGTAGAGCGTCCCGTTCGAGAGGCTCGCCCAGGCGCCGACCCCGTAGGTGCCCGGAGGAGCGGAGAACGAGAACGTCGGACCGCCGGTGAGCGTCCGGCTCACGGCGCTCGGGCTCTCGGCGGTGAGGTTGACCGACACGGAGGTGCCGCTCGGCAGGCCGAGGACGGTCAGCGTCACGGCGACGCTCTTGAGAGTGAGCGGGAAGCGGGAGAGGCTCGCCAGCCCCGACGGCGAGAGGCCGCATTCGGTCGCCGAGCCGAAGCCCGGGGCGCCGGCGCTGACGCAGTAGGTGGACGCGGCCGCGCTCAGCACCGACGGGAGGAAGAACGAGATGTTGCCGTCCGCGGCCGCCGTGCCCGGCACCGCCGGACCGCCGGCGCCGACCGAGACCTCGACCGATGCGTTCGACGCGGCGAACGGCCGGCCGTTCGGGAGAGTCGCGGCGACCGTGAACCGGCTCTCGATCGCCGTCACCGGCGTGATCGTCAGCGTGGACGTGGCGGTGAGGTCGACCGCGCTGAGCGCGGAGTAGAGCGTGGCGGACGTGTTGAGCCCCCCGTCGAGCGTGAGGACGGTGTACGGTCCGGCGGGGAGGACGAAGGCATAGCTGCCGTTCTCATCGGCCCAGGAGACCACCTCGGCGCCCGAGGGCGCGTAGGCGATCACCGCCTCGTGCGTTGTGTTCGTCACGGTGCCGGGAGCGGTCACGGTCCCGCTCAGGCCGTCCGCCCCCGACAGGGCGAGCGAGTCCGTGATCGTGAGATTGCCGGCGGGCACCGTGAGCTCTCCGAGGCCGACGTAGAGGCCCGAACCGACGTACCCGACCGCGTACACCGAGTAGACTCCCGCCGGCAGGGCGGCGGTCGTCGTCCCGGAGGGCCCCGTTCCGACGACGGTGCTGTTGGCCGAGGCGTCGAGGAGAGGACCGATCGGAGAGGAGTCGTTCCCGTAGTCGGCGACCGGAGTGAACCGGACCGGGATGTTCGGCGCGGGCGCTCCGTTCAAGCTGACCGCGAGCGACACCGTGGACGTGTAGCGGATCGTCAGGTTCGTCGTGAGATTTTCTCCCGGCGTCGTGGTCGTGACCGGGACCCCTGCCGACCGCAGGCTCGGGTCTGCCCCGACCGCCGTCACCGTGTAGTTGCCGACGCCGACGGCGTTGACCGAGTAGTGTCCCGTCGCGTTCGAGGTCGTGCTCGCCACGACGCCGCTCGAGTTCGCCACGACGACCGAGATCCCGGGGACGGGATCGCCGGCGGTGTCGCGCACGGTCCCCGAGAGGACCCCGGGCGAGAGGCCGACGGTCGCGTTGTAGATCTCGCCGGGCGAGAGGGTGATCGTGCCTTCGGTGTAGTTGTGCCCGCCGTAGATCAGATTGTAGTTGTAGACGCCCGGCGGGACGTTCGTGAGGAGGAACGACCCGCTCGCGTCCGTGAGGGCCGACAGTCGCGCGGTCCCGTTGGGCCCCCACAGGACGACCTTTCCGCCGGGGACGAGTGGGTCCACGTGGGGGACGTACGACGAGTTGTTGGCGTTCCAGTACACGAACCCCTGGACGGTTCCCGGGTCCACCGTCACCGTGCGGACGAGGTTCGGCGCGGAGAAGCTGAGCCCTACCGCGTTCGGGACGGTGATCGGCACGCTCTTCAGGACCGTGCCCCCCTGCTGCATCAGGCCGTTGAGGGAGCCGATCGTTACGTTCAGCGTGTCGTTCCCCGGCGGGAGCACGATCGAGAACGACCCGTCGGCGGCCGTCAGGGTCGTCATGTGGGGGATCCCAAAGCCGTCGTCGACGGTCACTCGGGCGCCTCCGACCGGCGCACCGTTCGGCAGCGTGACCTCGCCGATCAGCGTCTGGCCGGCATAGTACTGGAGCATCGACTCGCCCCCGCCGAAGTACGAGCTCGTGCCCGTGTCGAGCGTGCCCCCGTGCGCGGCCTTGAGCGCCTCGGCCCTCGGCAGGTTGTAGGCCGAGAAGCAGTTCGCCCCGGGGGTCGCGTTCGCCTGCGGGCAGTAGTAGGCCGTCTTGTAGACGAGCTCGAAGTGCTGGAGCATCCACCCGGGCATCAGCGGCGAGTCGACGACGTCCTGGGCTCCCGCGAGTCCGGGGATCCCGGCGGCATCCCCGATGTCCGTGCCGTTGTAGCCGATGTAGATGTGGTAGATCATCGAGTCGTAGAACGGTGCGAAATAA
>JASHYY010000235.1 GCA_030042815.1 Thermoplasmata archaeon
CCGGGCCGTTCTGATCGACGTGGCGCAGTCGGTCGCCTCCGACCACCCGGACGCCCGTCGCCTGCTCGTGCGCGACCTCGGCCACTTCGCGAAGTTTCTCGAACGGCTCGGGGTCGAGGTGTCGCCCGACGAGTTCCTGCGGGCGGTCGGGGGCGAGACCCTCGGGCCGAAGGAGGCGACGCCGTAGATGCCGGTGCTCTACGCGCGGATCCCGGAGGACCGGGTCGGCGTGCTGATCGGGCCGGGCGGCCACACCCGCGCGGACGTCGCCCGGCGCACCGGCGCGCGAGTCGAGGTGGACGGCGAGGAGGGCGAGGTCCGGCTGGAGAGCCCGGACTCCGATCCCGGAGCGGCCCTGAAGGCCCGGGACATCGTCCTGGCCATCGGACGCGGGTTCTCCCCCGAGCGCGCGATGCGATTGCTCAAGGAGAACACGTTCCTCGGCGTGCTCGACATCAAGTTCACGACCGGCCACCACGAGAAAGCGGCCCTCCGGCGCATTCGCGCGCGGGTGATCGGCACCCGGGGCCGGGCCCGCTCTCGGATCGAAGAGCTCTCCGGCTGCTCCGTCAGTGTCTACGGCTCGACGGTCGCGCTCATCGGCGATGAAGAGCAGCTCGACCGTGGCACCCGGGCCGTGGAGCTCCTCCTGAAGGGCAGTGAGCACTCGACCGTTTTCCACCTCCTTGCCCGCCTTCGCCGGAACGCCGCCGTCGAGGAGGCGACCGCGCCCGTCGACGACGAACGGTAGCCGATGGCGAAAACCGTGCCTCTCGACCCGCACGCCCTCGTCTGGGCTCGGGGCGCCTTCTCGGAGTACTACGAAGGGGCCGCGATCGACCCGCCGAGTCGACTCGTCCGCAGAGAGTTCGCCGCCTTCCCGTTCGCGTCCGAGACGATGATGCGGCGGCATGCGACGCTCCGCACGGCGGAGGAGTTCCATCGGTTCCTCGCCCACGAGGTGCCCCGCCACGTCTACTACTCGTCCGCGTACTATCGTCACCCCGCCGGTCCCACGATGGCCGCGAAGGAGTGGCTGGGCGCGGACCTGATCTTCGACCTCGACTCCGACCACCTCCGGGGCGCAGAGGCGCTCGATTACGCCGGACAACTGCGCCTGGTCAAGGAACGGCTGACCGCATTGGTCGACGACTTCCTCTTCCGGGACTTCGGTGTCGACCCTTCGGCGACGGAGTTCGTCTTCTCGGGAGGCCGGGGGTACCACGTTCACGTGCGCGACGAGCGGTTCCTCGGCCTCAACAGCCCGGAACGACGCGAGCTCGTCGACTACGTCCTCGGGACGGGGGTCGACCCCATGCGCGCGGTCGAGGCGCACCGGGAGGACGTGCGGTCCGGCCGGACGGTCGACGTCGCGGACGACGACGGAGCCGCTCCCGGCGGTCGCGGGCCCCCTCTTGCGCGCGCCCGCCGCCTCGCCCCGCCGGACGCCCCCGGTTGGCGGGGCCGAACGACGCGTGCCGTCCTCGAGGTCCTCCGACGCTGGCAAGCGGCGGGCGCAGGGGTGGCCGCGCAGGAGATGGTGCGCTATGGGGTCCCCCCGGGGAAGGCACGGCGATGGGCGCGGATGCTCGTCGAGGAGGGAGGGGCGAGCAAGATCGAATCGACCCTGACCCTCGATGTGTTCAAGAAAGACCTGCCGGCCGAATTCCTCGAGGCGGTGGCTTCGGGCGCGATGATCGAGGTGCAGGGGGAGACCGACGCGCCGGTCACGACCGACGTGCACCGGTTGATCCGGTTGCCGGGCTCGCTTCACGGCGGCACGGGTTTCCGCGTCGTCCCGCTCGCCCGGGAGGCGATCGCCGGGTTCGATCCGTTCCGCGACGCCCTCCCCGCGCCGGCGGACGGAGCGCGGACCCCGGTGGTCTACCGGGAGGAGGTCTCCTACCCGTTCCCGGGCGGCCTCCGGGGGCACCCGGGAGCGACCGACGAGCTTCCTACGCCGCTGGCGCTGTTCCTGGTGCTGCGGGGGGAGGCGGAGCTTCCGCCCGCACCGGCATGACCAGCCGGCCGATCCGCTCGATCTGCCCCTCGATCTGGTCGCCCGGCTTCAGCTTCCGCGACTCGTTGCCGAACTCGAACCCCGGCACCCCCCCGAGGCTTCCGAGCGACAGGAGGTCGCCCGGCTCGAACGTGATCCCCTTCGACAGATGCGCGAGGATCTCGGGGATCCGGAAGATGTAGTCGGAGGTGTCCCCGGTCTGGCGCACCGTGTCGCCGACCTTGAGCTCCATCCGGAGCGGGTACGGGTCCCCGACCTCCTCCTTCGGTACGACCCACGGGCCCACCGCCATCGTCGCATCGAACCCCTTGCCCATGACCCAGTCGACGCCGCCACCGGGAGGGTACTGGAGGTCGCGGTAGCCCATGTCGAGAGCGATGGTGTAGCCGGCGATGTGGTCCATCGCCTTCTCGGGAGCGATGTGCTTGCCCGCGCGGCCGACGACCGCGGCGAGCTCGAGCTCGACATCGGGGAACTGACCGGCCGGGTTGAGGACGAGCGGCTCGCTCGGGCCGACGAGGCTGTTGAAGAACCTCGTGAAGACGTACGGCTGGGTGGGCAGCGGCTTCCCCTGCTCCTGGACGTGCGAGCGGGAGTTGGAGGCGAGGCAGTAGATCTTGGCGTTCCGCACGACCGGGGCGAGGAGCTTCACCCCCTCCTCCGCCTTGAACAGGAACCGGGCTCCGGTCGCGGCCCGAGGGGTCCATCCCATCTTGCGTCGCCGGTCGATGTAGTCGAGGATCTTCTTCGTGACCTGGACCGAGTCGGCCCCGCCCTGGAAGAACTGCTGCATGTCGCGGAACCGGCTCGGGTCGGCGCCCTTCACCGGGTTCACGCCGTAGAAGTCCCGGCACGCGGTGTCGAGGTC
>JASHYY010000236.1 GCA_030042815.1 Thermoplasmata archaeon
GGTCGACGAGACCCGTCCGCTCCTGCAGGGCTCGCGACTGACGGCGTGGGAGCTCGCCCGGGAGCGGATCCCGCACGCGGTGATCGCGGACAACGCGGCGGGCTACTACCTCGCGAGCGGAAAGGTCGACGCGGTGATCGTGGGCGCCGACCGGATCGCCCGCAACGGCGACTTCGCGAACAAGATAGGGACGTACGAGAAGGCGGTCGTCGCGCACGAGAACGGGGTGCCGTTCTACGTGGCGGCCCCCTGGTCGACCTTCGACCGCCATCGCGCATCGGGCCGGTCGATCCCGGTCGAGGAGCGCGCCGAGGAGGAGGTGCTCTCGGTCGGAGGCCGGCGGCTCGCCCCCCGGGCGAGCCGGGCGCGCAACCCGGCGTTCGACGTGACGCCGGCCCGGTACGTGACGGCGTTCATCACCCCGGCCGGGGTCGTCCGCCCGCGCGACGTGGCCCGGACGCTCGCCCGCGAAAACGAACGAAAGGGTTCCGGCCCCCGACCCCCCCGCTAGGGGAAGGAGAGGGGCTGGCCGAGCACGTGCTCGGTGTTGTGGATCGCCGATCCCAGGGTCGCCGTGACGTCGATCCCGAGCTGGTGCAGCGCGAGCACGAGTCCGAGCACCGCGAGCACCGAGACGAACCAAGCCATCATCGCGCTCATGGTCCGCACCCCGTTGGGTCGAGGGTTTCCAGCCGCGACGCGCTACATAAATCGGGGCCTCGACAGGCAGACCAGGTCGTCGATCCTTGCCGGAACCCGCCGGTCGAACGCGGGTGCGCGCGCGGGCGCACCGGCGCGCGAAGCGGCGTCCGGAGGGCGGACGGGCGCGGGCAAGTTTCATACGCGGGGGCGATTAGGGCCCGCGAGGCTGCCCTGGTAGTCTAGTGGTCTAGGATGTAGGTCTGTCGAGCCTGCGACTCGGGTTCGAAGGCGCCGGAGGGCCACCCCCTCCGGCCCGGAACTCCCGACCAGGGCGCCTCCCCCCGGCGCGCCGCCGGCGGACGAGCGGGCCGGCTCCCCTTATGCGCGGAGCGCGCATGCTCTCTCCGTGGCCGAGCCGGAATCCCCCTCTCGCCCCGGGGAGCGACCGTACCTCTCGCACATCGTCGGGGACGCCCTGCGGGACCTCACCGAGAAGCGGCTGCTCGAGCTGATCCGCAAGGAGCCGGTCCCGCGGCATCTCGCCATCATCATGGACGGGAACCGGCGGTTCGCGCGGGCGGAGGGACTCGACATCCAGGACGGGCACGCGAAGGGACGCGACACCCTCGAGGAGCTGCTCGATTGGTGCCTCGAGCTCGAGATCCGGATCCTCACCGTCTACGCCCTCTCGACGGAGAACCTTTCGCGCCCGAAGGAGGAGATCGAGGGACTGATGGACCTGTTCGACCGCGCGCTCCGCCAGATCGCGGTGGACGAGCGGGTCCACCGGCACCAGATCCGGGTCCGGGTCATCGGCAACCGGGACCTGCTCCCGTCGCAGGTCCGCGAGGCGATCGCCATCGCGGAGAACGCGACGTCGGGGTACTCGAAGTACCTCTACAACGTCGCCCTCGGCTACGGGGGGCGCGACGAGATCGTGGAGGCGATCCGGTCCCTCGCCCGCGAGGTGCGGGACGGACACCTTTCGCCCGAGCAGATCGACTCGGAGGCCGTCTCCCGCCACCTGTACACTAAGGACCTGCCGGATCCGGACCTGATCTTCCGGACGAGCGGAGAGGAGCGGATCTCGAACTTCCTGCTCTGGCAGTCCGCCTACGCCGAGCTGTACTTCTCCGACGTACTGTGGCCCGGCCTGACGCGTCTCGACTTCCTGCGCGCCATCCGCTCCTTTCAGGAGCGCCGGCGCCGCTACGGCGCCTGACCTCGGCGAACGCTCCGGGCGCCGCCGTCGCTCGGGCGCCGGGCAATCGAGGCGGAGAGAGGGTCAGTTCACCTCGATGCTCAGTGGCCCAACGTAGTACACCGAGGGCACGAGGTAGTCGATCGAGTACGAGCAGTTCTCGTCTGCGACCCCGCGGCACAGGGTCGGACCCGAATACTGCGAGACGACGGAGAACCCCGGAGTCAGCGCCTGCGCCCCGGAGATCGTGCAGCCGCCCACCGGGCCGGTGAAGGTCCAGTTCTGGCTCAGCGTGGTGTTGGCGACGGCGAAGAATCCCGGCTGGGTGGTCCCGTTCAGCCCGCAGGCGTCGGTCGGCGACGAGAGGTGTACGACCGAGACCGCCACGACCTCGCCGGGAGACGGGAGGGGCGATCCGGAGGAACCGGGCGACGGTGGAGAGTTAAGGACCGCGAGCACGAGCAGAACGACGATCCCCAGCGCGACCGGACTGCCGATCGCCCATCCGAAGCGGGGGTCCCGCCACGGAGGCGGAGCGCGCGGCGGAGTCGGTGGAGGAACCCACCCCTCGGGCCCCGAACCGGGCGGGAAAGGGGGGGTCGAGGAGAACACGAGCGGCGGAGGGGCCGTGCCGCCCGCAGGCGCGCCGGGCGCCGGGGGTTCGTAGGTCTCCTGGGGGACGCCGGACGGCCCGTTCGCCGATGGATCGGGTGGGGGTGTTCCCCCGCTCCGTACTCCGAAGCCCGACGTCACCGGGACCGAACGAATAGGTCCGTATAAGCGGGGCCCGACGGTCCGCTCGCCGACGTGTACCGAGCCCGTCCGACCCCTCGGCACCGGCCGAGGAAAGATCGCGTCGCGCTCGTTGCGGCCGACGGGGGACGGGGAATTGCCCTCGGCCGCGACGGGCGAGGCCCGGCGTCGCACCCGCCCTCGGCGTGTTGAGTTACTATTAAATAGAACCGCTTTTCTACCGAACCCGACAGCCGAGAGTACTCTCGGAGGAAAGACCGATGCTGACCGGACAGACGCCGATTCTGGTGCTGAAGGAAGGAACGAAGCGGGAGAAGGGGCGCGGAGCGCTCTCGAACAACATCCAGGCCGCGAAGGCGATCGCCGACGCGGTCCGTTCGACCCTGGGCCCGCGGGGCCTGGACAAGATGATGGTCGACTCGATGGGCGACGTCGTCGTGACGAACGACGGGGTCACCATCCTGAAGGAGATGGACGTCGAGCATCCGGCCGCGAAGATGCTGGTCGAGGTCGCGAAGACCCAGGACCAGGAGGCCGGGGATGGGACGACCACCGCGGTCGTGCTCGCCGGCGAGCTGCTGAAGCGCGCGGAGAGCCTGATCGAGCAGAACATCCACCCCACGATCATCTCGCAGGGATACCGGCTCGCTTCGCAGAAGGCGCTCGAGGTGCTGAAGCAGATCAGCCAGCCGGTCGCGATCACCGACCACGATCTCCTGACCCGCATCGCGGTCACCTCGATGGCGTCGAAGTCGGTCTCGTTCAACCGGGACCAGATGGGCGAGATCGCGGTGAAGGCCGTGACCGCGGTCGCCGAGAAGAAGACGGAGGGCGGCTA
>JASHYY010000024.1 GCA_030042815.1 Thermoplasmata archaeon
CCGACGAGGTTCTTCGTCTTGACGAGGGAGAGCTCCGGCTCGAGGCCGAGCGTGTCGCAGCCCATCAGGAGCCCGATCGTCCCGGTCGGCGCGATCACCGAGATCTGCGCGTTCCGGTAGCCCCAGAGCTCGCCGGCCTTCACCGTCTCGTGCCACCGGTCCGCGGCGGCCTTCACGAGCGGCGTGATCCGGGCGTCGGTGATCGGGATCTGCTCGGCCGCGTCGGCGTGCTTGCGCATCACGCGGAGCATCGGCGAGCGGTTCCGGTCGTACCCGGGGAACGTGCCGACGCGCCGGGCGATCTCGGCGGAGGTGTGGTACCCCTCGGCGGATAGGTAGGCCGAGACGGCCCCCGCGAGGGTGCGTCCGGCGTCCGAGTCGTAGGCGAGGCCGTAGTGCATGAGGAGCGAGCCCAGGTTCGCGTAGCCGAGCCCGAGGGGCCGGAAGTCGTGGGAGTTCTGCGCGATCGCGGCGGTCGGGTAGCTCGACGCGTCGACGACGATCTCCATGGCGAGGATCATCGTGCGGACGGCGCTCTGGAAGAGCGGGAGGTCGAAGAGGCCCTGCCCGTCGAGGAACCGCATCAGGTTGATCGAGGCGAGGTTGCAGGCGGTGTCGTCGAGGAAGAGGTACTCGCTGCAGGGGTTGGAGGCGTTGATCCGGCCGGAGTTCGGGCAGGTGTGCCAGTCGTTCGTGATGTCGTCGAACTGGACGCCGGGGTCGCCGCACCGCCAGGCAGCGTAGGCGAGCTTGCGCCAGAGCTCGGCGGAGGGGTACGTCGCGGCGACCGAGTGGTCGGTCCTCTGGTAGGTCTTCCAGTCCCCCTTGCGCTGGACCGCCTCCATGAAGGCGTTCGGGATCCGGACCGAGTGGTTCGCGTTCTGGTAGGCGATCGAGGCGTAGGCGCTGTCCGGGT
The DNA here is from genome assembly GCA_030042815.1 of Thermoplasmata archaeon. GTDB lineage: Archaea > Thermoplasmatota > Thermoplasmata > Lutacidiplasmatales > UBA184 > Lutacidiplasma. The sequence continues at coordinate 917 of JASHYY010000024.1, forward strand.
CGGTGCCGTCGAAGTTCGACGAGTACCCCTCCCGGATCAGCGCGTAGGCCTTGTCCTCCTCCCGGACCTTGCACTCGATGAAGTCGACGATGTCCGGGTGGTCGAGGTTGAGGATGACCATCTTCGCCGCCCGGCGCGTCGTCCCGCCGGACTTGATCACGCCGGCCATCGCGTCGAAGGCGCGCATGAACGAGACCGGCCCGCTGGCGATGCCGCCGCCGGAGAGCCGCTCCCGGCTCCCCCGCAGGTTCGAGAGGTTCGAGCCCGTCCCGCTGCCGCCCTTGAAGAGCCGCCCCTCGCTCGTCGCGAGGGCGAGGATCGAGTCCATGTCGTCGGCGACCGACTGGATGAAGCAGGCCGAGCACTGCGGCGGGTCCCGGACCCCGACGTTGAACCAGACGGGGCTGTTGAACGCCGCCATCTGGTGGACCATCAGGTAGGAGAGGCTCTCCTCGAGGGTCCCGGCCTCCTCGGTCGTGTCGAGGTAGCCGAGCTCGAGGCCCCGCTGCGCGATCCAGTGGCAGACCCGCTGGATCATGCCGTCGATCGAGGTCTCGCGCCGGCCCTGAATCACCCGGAAGTACTTCGACGCGGCGATGTTGATCGAGTTCTCGGACCACCCGGCGGGGGCGTGGATCCCCTTCTGCTCGAAGATGACCTTCCCTTCGGCGTTCCGGATGAGCGCGTCGTGGCTCTTCCAGGTCACCGTCTCGAAGGCGGTCTTTCCTCGGGGGACGAGCCGGGGGACTCCGATCGGCTCCCGCACCAGTCGGGCGGGGGAGCGTGCGACCCCTTCCTCCGGCATCGGCGCCGGGCGCTTCCGGGCAACGGCCATGATGGTCCAACCTAGAGGGAGTCGCCGACCGGGTCCGTGGGGCGCGGTGGCTCGCCTCGACGCGCCACCAGTGCCGCCTCCCCTCTTCCGCGTTCGCCTAGCGGCGGAAACAGCTCAGTCGGGAGGCCGTTTCTCGCCGGGCGTGACGCGGGAGAGTCGCGGCGAAACGCCCGTCGTTCACCCGTCGCGGCCCCTCCGGAGGGCTCCTACTCGCTCCGCCTATATCTTGCCCCCGTTCGATTTCGAGTGGAGCGTTGGCGTCGGCGACGCCGGCGGCAAGAGCCGCATCGTGCAGGGCATCGTCACGCCGCACGCGCCGCAGTACCAGCCCTCGTCGGAGACCCAGAGGAACTCGCCGCAGCCGTCGCACCGTCGGGGATCCCCCGACTCCCGCCGGCAGGTCATCGGACGAGGGAGCGCGCTCCGGTAGAAAACGCCGGGCGCTGGAGGCGCTCGAGGAACCCGAAAAAAAGAGGGAGGCCCCTCCCCCCGAAGGGGGAGGGGCCCGGGGAACGAAGCGATCGCGATTCAGGCGTTCTTCATTCGGGCGCGCGAGACGTAGCCCTTCTTGTCCAGGAAGTACATGTAGCCATCCTGGCGGCTGATCTTCTCGCTGCCAACCTTAGCCTTGCGCCCCGACTTGTTGAGCTTGGTGGGCGTCTTCCATAGGTATCCGTCCTTTCCAAGATAGTAGAGATACCCCTTCTCCCGCGAAGTCTGCTCTTTGCCGACGCGTTCCGCCATGTTCGGCGACCTCACCGGCGAGAGAAATCCGCTCCTATTTGAACTTGCGGTCCCATTTACCTCGAAGAACGGTCAGTTCTCTGACGGAAAAACCGGGCCGGACGGAGCCCGAAGCGGTACCCGAGCCGGTCGGCTGAGGGGACGTCGAAGAGGAGGAACTCCGCCGGCCGGCCCGGCGCGATCGCGCCCGCCCGGTCGGCGATCCCCGAGGCGTGCGCGGCGTTGACGGTGGCCGCGGTCAGCGCCTCCGCCGGCGTGAGCCGTCCTCCGTAGACGGCGTGGGCGAGGACGATCGGCATCGACTCGACGTAAGCGTTCGGCGAGCAGTCGGATCCGAGGGCCACGGGAACGCCGGCGTCGACGAGCTCGCGCCCGGGGATCGGGAGGTCGGCGCGCGAGGCGAACGGCGTCATCGGGAGGAGCACGGCGGTGACGCCGCGGGCCGCGAGGGCGAGGCGCTCCTCCGGCCCGGCGGCGAGCAGGTGCTCCGCCGAGCGGGCTCCGAGATCGGCGGCGAGCCGCGCGCCGCCCGAGAGGACGAACTCGTCGGCGTGGATCTTGAGCCCGAGCCCGTGCGCGGCCGCGGCCCGCAGGAGGCGCGCGGACTGTTCGACGGTGAAGTAGCCGGGCTCGCAGAAGACGTCGCAGAAGCTCGCGAGCTTCTCTCGGGCGATCGCGGGGAGCGCCTCCCGGATCAGCCGGTCGAGGTAGGCGTCGGCCCGCCCCTCGAACTCGGGCGGGACGGCGTGGGCCCCGAGGAAGGTCGGGACCAGCGCGAGCCCGCTCCGGCGCGCGA
>JASHYY010000025.1 GCA_030042815.1 Thermoplasmata archaeon
CCGCCCGTCCGACCGGGGAGGTCCACGGCGTGGACGGACTGTGGGTGGCGGACGGCTCGCTCCTGCCGACGGCGCCCGGGGCGAATCCGATGATGTCCATCCTCGCGCTCGCGTGGCTGACCGCCGAGCGGGTCCGCGCGAGCCTCGCCGGCGCCGGTTAGCCTTAAGTGACCCACCCGAGTGCGTCGGCCGCACGAGAACGGGACGATGCCGACGTTCACCGTCCGGGGCGCGTTCTACGCGCGCCGCGGGTACTGGCAGAAGTTCACCATGACCCACGAGGCCGACTCGGGGGACACGGTCCGGGAGTGGGCGCTCTCCGAGATCGGCGGGTGCCATCACGTCAAGCGGCACCAGATCCGGATCGACTCGGTCGCCGAGGCGACCCCGGCATGAGCGCGAGTTCCCCGCCCCGGGCGGAGGTCACGGAGCAGCAGGTCCAAGAGGACCTCGTCCGGCTGGACGCCTACCGATCCCAGTTGAGCGCGCTGGTCCAGCAGCACCAGATCCTCTCGGCCTCCCGGCAGGAGCACCTGCGCGCCCGGGAGAGCCTCGAGGGAGTCGACCGGGCGCCGAACGACGCGCAGCTCCTCTTGCCGCTCGGGGCCGAGACGTTCGTCCGCGGTTCCGTCGACCGGACCGTCCCGGTTCTGGTCGGGGTCGGCTCGGGCATCGTGGTCGAGATGGACCGTCCGAAGGTCGTGGAGCTGCTCGCCGAGCGCCTCTCCCGGATCGACCAGGCGATCAAGGACCTCGAGAACCAGATGACCGCCGTGGACGACCGTATCCAGATTCTCTCGCAGCGGCTGGACGCGATCGCCCGCGCGAGCGCGGCGGGCTCCGATGTGGGCGGCGATTAGGTCGCGACTGCGGCGGCGCGCCGCCCCGGAATCGCCCGATCCGGAATCGCCGGCGTCCCCGGCCGCGGAACCCCCGTATCCCACCGGCCCGTCCTCGGGCCCGCCCTCCGCTCCGCCGGGACGGCCGCGGGAACCGCCGCGTCCCCCGCACTCCGCCGAGGGACCGTTCACCGAGGGAATGCTCGGGCGGAGGCTCAAGGACGAGACGGTCGAGGACGTGCTCGACGACCTCGAGATCGTGCTGCTCCAGTCGGACGTCGCGCTCTCGGTCATCGAGCGGATCCGCCGGGACCTCCGGAAGGAGCTCGCCGGGCGAAAGCTCCGCTTCGGGGTCGACGCCGAGGAGGCGATCAAGCAGAGCCTCGAGCACTCGGTCCGGGGGATCCTCTCCCGGCCGCCGATCGACCTGGTCGCGGCGATCCGGTCCCACGCGAGCAAGCCGTACGTCATCCTGTTCGTCGGCGTCAACGGAACGGGCAAGACCACGAGCGTGGCGAAGCTCGCGGTGTGGCTGAAGGGCCAGGGGGTCTCGAGCGTCATCGCCGCGGGGGACACGTTCCGCGCGGGCGCGATCGAGCAGCTGCTGGTCCACGGCGAGCGGCTCGGGGTCCGGGTCGTCCGCCAGCAGGAAGGGAGCGACCCGGCCGCGGTCGCCTTCGATGCGGTCCAGCACGCGAAAGCGAAGGGGGTCGACGTCGTCCTGGTCGACACCGCGGGCCGGCAGCACACGAACGAGAACCTGATCGCGGAGGCGAAGAAGATCCGCCGCGTGGTCGCCCCCGCGCTCACCGTCTTCGTCGGCGACGCGCTGAGCGGCAACGACGTGGTCGAACAGGCGCGGCTCTTCGACCAGGCGATCGGTATCGACGGCCTCATCCTGACCAAGCTCGACGCCGATGCGAAGGGCGGGGCGGCGCTGAGCGCGGCCTTCGTCACGAAGAAGCCGATTCTCTTCGTCGGCGTCGGTCAGGGCTACTCGGACTTCACGAAGTTCGACCCCGAGTGGATGGTCGGGCGGCTCTTCGCGGAGGGGACCGCGGGGTGACCGCCCGGGTCGAGGTCGTCCTCGTCCGGCCGAAGGAGGACGGGAACGTCGGCGCGGTCGCCCGCGTCGCGCGGAACTTCGGGGCCGCCCGGCTCGTGCTGGTCGCCCCCCGCGCGGCCGTCGGCTCCGAGGCGCGTCGCCGGTCGATGGGAGGGCTGCCGCTGCTGAAATCGGCCCTCCGCGTTCCGTCGGTCGCCGGGGCGATCGCCGAGGCCGACGTCGTGGTCGGCACGACCGACCTCTCGACCGGCCGGTCGACCGCCTACCTGCGCCGCTCGGTCAGCCCCGAGCGCCTCGGCGAGATCGTTCGGACGCTCGAGGGCACCGTCGCGGTCCTGTTCGGGCCGGAAGACAACGGCCTCTCCCGGGAGGAGCTCGCCCGCTGCGACCTCCTCGTGCACATCCCCGCGCGCAGGGAGTTCCCGACGCTCAACCTGTCGCACGCCGCCGGTATCGTCCTCTACGCCGTCCACCGGGCCCGGGGCGCCGCCGACCCCGAGTCGACCCCCGCCCCCGAGGTTCTCGAGCTGAACGGGCGGGAGAAGGAGCTCTTCCTCGAGCGGCTCGCCGAGCTCCTGGCGCGAACGGGCTACCCCGCGCACAAACGACGGGGTTTAATCCTCCTGTTCCGTCGTGTGCTCGGCCGGGCGACGCCCACCGAGGCGGAGTACCGGATGATGCTCGGGCTCTTCAAGAGCCTCGGGCGCGCGTTGGACCGGGGTCCCCATGGCGGAAAGTAACGGCGACTGGTTGCGGGTGCGCGGCATCGGGCGCGAGCGGTTCGCGGGCTACCTCGCGGACTATCTCGCCACCCTGGGCTACGCGGTCGAGCGTACGGAGTCGACCGAACCGGTCGAGAGCCGTCTCAAGGGTCGGCTCGACCGGATGAACCCGGCGGTGCCGCCGTCGGCCGGCGCCCTCGAATTCCGCTTCTACCCGACGAGCGGGGGCGCCGCGGTGGTCTGGGAGGCCCCCACCGACGTCCCGTCGGCCGACCGTGCGCGGATGGACCGGCTGATGCGCGAGATCCAGACCCACCTCGAGCGGGTCGTGCATTCCGAGAGCCACGCGACCGCGAAGGTGGTCCGTCCCCCCGAGTCCCGTCTCCCGTGGTCGGAGCCGGCGAAGGGCGACGCCGCGTAACCGGGCCGGCGCCTTCCGTCCCGGTCATCGGCGGAACGTGCGCGACGACCGGCGGGCCCGTCGAAGGGTCCGCTCCTCGAGCTCGACCCCGCTCCCCGGTCCGGTCGGAACCTCGAGGGTGCTTCCCGGTCCGAGCTCGAAGGGCCGCTCGATGAGGTCCTCCCGGTAGTATCGGTCGCTCGCGGAGATGTCGCCGGGGAGAGAGAACGCCGAGAGGCTCGCCAGGTGGACGTTGAGCGCTCGGCCCACTCCGGTCTCGAGCATCCCCCCGACCCACGCGGGGACCTTCGCGCGGGCGGCCCGGCGGGCGAGGTCGCGGCCGACCGTGAGCCCTCCGACGCGGCCGGCCTTCACGTTAAGGCTCGTGATCGCCCCGGCCTCGAGCGCGTCCTCCAGGGAGACGGGGTCGACGATCGACTCGTCGAGACAGACCCGGAACGGAGCGCCCCGGGCGAG
>JASHYY010000026.1 GCA_030042815.1 Thermoplasmata archaeon
GGAGATTCCCGACCTCGAGCAGCAGATGAAGCAGTACGAGCGGGACATCGATGCGGCGACCAACCGCACCGGCGGAGCCCCGATCGGCTCGGACGTCACGAGCCTGCACTACCGCGTGCGCAAGCTCCAGCAGAAGGTCGTCGACCGGCAGCAGCGTGCGCGCGCGCTCGAGCTCCGGGCGGCGACGAAGACGCAGAAGACCGCCGAGCTCAAGGTGAAGGTCGACCGGTACGTCGAGGTCGCCCGCCTCGAGGAGCAGGAGGCCGCCGCGTACCGGCAGCGGGCGGACCGGCTGCAAATGGTCACGGAGCAGGACGTGGCGGCGCACCTGAGCCAGGGCGCCTCCGCGTCGAAATCGAGCGGCCGGACGGACGAGCCCCCCGGCACGCTATGAAGCTCATCGTCACCGTCGGGATGCCGGGCTCCGGCAAGGACGAGCTGATCGGCGTCGCGCGCTCGATGGGACTCGCGACGCTCAAGATGGGCGACCTCGTGCGCGAGGAGACGCGCCGCCGCGGGCTCCAGCAGACGAACGCGAACGTCGCCCGCATCGCCTCGGAGGAGCGGGAGAAGCACGGCCCGGGGATCTGGGCGCAGCGGGCGCTCCCGAAGCTCACCGAGACCCGCATGCTGGTCGACGGCTGCCGTTCCGACAGCGAGGTGACGGTCTTCCGCCATCATTTCGGCGACCTGTTCGTCCTCGGCATCTTCTCCTCCCCCGAGACCCGACACGAGCGGATGTCGACCCGCGGCCGGTCGGACGACGGCGCCGGGCTCCAGGAGTTCTACGACCGGGACCGGCGCGAGCTCAAGTGGGGGATCGGCAGCGCGTTCGCCCTCGCGGACGGGATGCTCGTGAACGAGGGGTCGCTCGACCAGTTCCGGCGCGACGCCCGCGCGATGCTCGAGCGGATTCTCCAGCGCGACGACTGAGCGCGGGCTACTCCTCGACCATCTCGGCCGGCACTCCGTGCGCGAGGAGCGTGCGGACCGGCTCGAACCGCTCGCGGTCGACCACGACCGCGACCCGGGAGCGGCCGCGCCGGAGCCGGTCGACCTCCCGCGCCAGGTGGCGGTCCCGGGCGCGAGCGAACTCGCGCGAGCCCCGGCCCGGAGCGACCTCCCGGTCCCAGGCCAGGGCGTACTCGTCCGGCGTCGAAGGGCTCGGGGGGGCCCGCGCGACCCGGTGCTCCCGCACGGTCCGGCGGACGAGCTCGACGTAGCCGATGTGCTCGGCGAACAGCGAGGCCGAGCGGTCCTCCGAGGGGTCGAGCGCCTCCGCCGGCGTTCCGCGGAGGTGGGCCCAGGCGATCGTCCGGACGAACGACGGATTCGGGACCCGCACCTCGCCGAACCGGACGAGCCCGCGGACCTCGCTCGTCTCGGCGGACGTCAGCGGCACCACCGGCTCCGCCTCCGCGAGGACGAAGTAGTCCGTGAGCCCCCGCAGCTCCTCGGCCGAGACGCCGAGGCCGACCGCCTGGGCGGCGAACGCGTCGATCGCCGCCACGGCCTGGTCGGCTTCCGTCGTGAGCCCTCGGACCGGGGCGACCAGGAGGACCGGGCCGCCGTCCGGGACGCGGGCGGTGATCACGGACGCTCTCGCTCCGAGATCTCGTCGAGCAGCTCGTCCGGGTCGCGGTGGCGACGCAGTTCGGAGGCGTTCAGGACGGCGAGCCCGCCGATCGTCGGCCGGTGCACGGTCTCGCGGACGACGAACATCGCGTGGCCCTCCGCGACCCGCGCGAGCCCGTGGAGCATCTCCGCCCGGTGGAGGGCCGTGCGCAGGCTCCCGATCGCGGCGAGCAGGATGTCCGGCGTGCGTCCGAGCGCGTCGAACGGGGCGCGCATTGTGACCGTCACCTCGAGCCCGAGGCCATCGAGCTGCTGGAGCACGCCGTCGCGCCACGGGTCCCCGGTGGGGGGGAGCGCGTGCTCCGCGGCCGACGCTTCCGGCGTCGCGGGTTCCTCCGTTCCGCCCGGCGCGCTCCGCACCGGGGGCGAGAGGAACAGGTCGATCGGGCGCACGATCGGTTCCCCGAGGTACGTCTCGATCCGGTCGATCACGGTCACCTCCGCGCCGGCGCCGTCCTCGTAGAGCTGGATCGCCCGGCGGGTGACGCCGGCGACCGACGCGAGCCCGCCGAGCGAGAGGCCGTGGGCCGTCCGAAGCTCGCGCAGGCGCTCGCCGTCGATGCGGGCGAACGTCCCGCCGGGGCTCGCGTAGAGGAACGGCGGGAGCGCCTTCTCGAGGAACTCCTTCAGCGTTTCCTCAGTGATGATCGGGACCCCGTACCGCGTGTAGACCACGCCGGCGTCTAGGTCGGAGGCCCCCGACGTCTGCCCGAGGACGAGCACGATCGCGGGGAAGAGCCGACCGAGCTCGCCGAGCCGACGGGCCTCCTCCGCGTCGAGCGCGTCGATGTTCTTCAGGACCTTGATGAGCAGGAGCGTCGCGTCCCGCCGGGCGGCGAGGTCGAAGCTCGAAGGACGGATGCCGTGGGTGTCGGCGACGTAGAAACCGGCCCGCTCGAGCAGGTCGCGAGTCCGCTCGATCCACTTCTCGCGCTGACCCGCCATCCGGTCCCCCGTAGAAACGATTTACCACTCGTATATAAAGGACTATGCTTTGCTCTCTCGGAAGCCGAGGGAGCCTCGGGCCGCGGCACCGGTCCGTCCTCGCGCCCTTCCGCGCGTCCCGCGCGAACCCTCATCCCCTGTCGGCGGTCCCGGAGACGCATGGAGACCCGGCTCGAGCCGGTGCCCGGCGCACCCGCGCTCGTCCTCGCGCCGTACGACCGACGGAGGCCGCGTACGCTCGTGGTCGCGGACGTCCACCTCGGCCTCGGCGGCACCCGGGCCCGACCCGAGGGGCCCCCCGAGGGCTCGGCGGACCGACTGGCGGACGAGCTCGGACGCCTCGTGCGCACGGCGCGCGCGGACGCGGTCGTCATCGCCGGCGACGCGAAGCACCCGATTGTCGGCACCCCGCCGCCCCTGCGACCCGTGGTGTTCCGCTTCTTCGGCGCGCTGCTCGAGACCGGCGTGCCGGTGGACCTCGTGCTCGGTAACCACGATGTCGGGATCGTCCCGCACCTGCCGCGCGAGGTCGAGGTCCATCCGGCGGGCGGACTGGTCCGGGACGGGGTCGGGATCTTTCACGGACACCGGTGGCCCTCCAACCCGGTGCTGCGGGCGCCGCACCTGGTCGCGGGCCACCTCCACCCGGGGTTCCGGCTCGCGCCGACGGCCGACGACCCCGAGGGGAAGCGACGGTGCTGGGTGCGCGTCGAATTCCCTGCGGCCGCCGTGCGCCCGCGACGCCGGCGGCGGCACGCCGAGATCGCCGCGCGCGAGATGGTGATCGTCCCCGCGTTCCACCCCCTGGCCGGGGTCGAGGCGCTCAATCGCAACCGCCCGACGCGGGGCCGGTCGTTCCTCTACCGTCGGTTCCTCGCCCGGGGGAGCGCACGGGCCTACCTGCTCGACGGGACCGACCTCGGGCCGCTGCCTATGCCCCCGGCGCCCGGCCCCCAGAAGCGAGGAGGGGCCGCACGGCCGACGGCTCGGTGACCGGGGGCGCGCAGACGGTCCCGAAGCAGACGAGCGCGCGGGCGTCGATCCGGCCCGCCACGGCTTCGAGCTCGATCGGCAGCGAGAACGGCTCGGGCGGACGGCCCTCGAAGACCCAGACGTTCGGATGCCACGCGTGCCGCGCCGCGCGCAGGAGGTCGCGCGCCGCGGCGCCGTTCCCTTCGACGACCACGGTGGCCGGGGGCGTGGTGGCGAGCCCCGCGGCCAGCGCCGCTCCGGCGGCGAAGAGTCCCGAGCCCCCGATGCGGGCCGAGACCGGCCCGAGGAGGGCGACCGCCTTCTCGTGCCACCGTTCCTCGTGGAGGAGGGAGGAGAGGCGGAGGAAGGCGAGCGCGGCCCCCGCGTTCGCGGACAGGTGGGGGCTGTCCTCGAGCGGGTACGACGGTTCGGAGATCCCGGCGACCGCGGGACCGTCGTAGAGGCGCGGAGAGAGGTCGCGCAGGAGACCGTCCTCGCCCCGGTAGTCTCGGTCGACCAGCTCGAGCAAGCGGACGGCGGGAGAGAGGTAGTCGGGGCTCGCGAGCGCGCCGGCGAGCTCGACGAGGCCTGCGGCGAACGCCACCTGGTCCTCGAGGAGGCCGAACCCACCGGCGTCGGCGGCATCGACTCGGTGGGCGACGCCCCGGTCCGGGTCGTACGCGTGGGTGAGGACCCGGTCGGCGGCGCGGCGCGCGTCCGCGAGGACGCTCGAGTCGCCGAGGAGCGGACCCGCTCGCGCGAACGCCCCGAGGAACCGACCGTTGATGTCGGAGTAGACGGCCCGGTCGACCGACGGAGGGGGGCGCTGCGTGCGGGCCGCCCGCAGCTTCGAGATCGCCCGGTCGAGCGTGGCCGCGGGCCCGCCGGGGAGGTCGAGCCCCTCCGCGGCCTCCGAGAGCGGGAGCAGGCGGAACAGGACGTTCTGCTCCGGGTCGTGGGGCATGCGTCCGTCGCTGCCGATGCCGAAGAAACGACCGACGAGCTTCGCCTCTTCCGTCGTGAGGGCGGCCTTGAGCTCGGACCGGCTCCACGTGAAGTAGCTCCCGTCGTCCCCGGGGGCGTTGTCCGCGTCCTGGCTCGCGCCGAACCCGCCGTCCGGGTCGCCGAGCACCTCCCGGACCCAACCGACGGTGCCGTGGACCACCTCGAGGAACCGAGGGTCGCCGAACCGCTGGGCCCCCTCGACGTAGGCGGAGAGCAGCGCCGCGTTGTCGACGCCCATCTTCTCGAAGTGGGGGATGTGCCAGCCCTCGTCGACCGAGTAGCGATGGAAGCCGCCGCCCACCTGGTCGTACAGTCCGCCGTCGGCCATGCGGAAGAGCGTCTCGCGGGCCCGGTCCGCGCTCGAGCCGGCGTCGTGGGCGAACGACTCCCACAGGAGGAACGACACCGCCGTCGGGTGGGGGAACTTCGGCGCCATCCCGAAACCGCCGTTCACCGGGTCGTACCCCGAAAGGATCTCGTCCCGGACGTTCGCGACGAACGCCTCGAGCGGCCCCGAGTGCGGGGGACGCGCCGCGCGCATCCGGGCGAGGGCGCTCTGGATCGCCTGGGCGTTCTCCCGGATCCGCTCGGGCTCCTCGCGCCAGATCCGGGCGACCTCCTTGAGGACGCGCCGGAACCCGGGGCGACCGTGGCCGTCCGTCGGAGGGAAGTACGTGCCGCCCAGGAACACCTCGCCTTCGGGCGTCAGGAACCCCGTCAGGGGCCAACCGCCTTCCCCGGTCAGCGCTCCGACCTGCCGCTGGTAGCGTCGGTCGACCTCAGGGTGCTCGTCCCGGTCGACCTTGACCGCGACGAAGTGCTGGTCGAGCAGCCGGGCGACCTCGGGGTCGGCGTACGTCCCCTCGTCCATTACGTGGCACCAGTGGCACCAGGAGGCGCCGATGTCGAGCAGGATCGGTCGGTGGGTGCGCGCCGCGAGGGCGAACGGCTCGGGCCCCCACGGGTGCCAGTCGATCGGCTGCTCCGCCGCCGAGCGCAGGTACGCGGACGGGGCCCCCGCGAGGCGCGAGGCGCGGTGCTCCACGGTCCCTTCCGACTCCGGCGCCACGGCCGCGGACGGCTTCGGGAGATTCTAAGGATTGTCGGGAGGTGAAGCCCGGAGGCGGGGGCAGTCGTCGCGCCGTAATCGGCTGACCGCCGCGTTACTGCCCGGGTGCCCGTTATAAGGGCGACCTCGGTGCCGACGCCGAGGCACTCGCGATGGAGATGCAACCGGGCCAGATGGCCTACGACCGCGCGATCACGGTCTTCTCGCCCGACGGCCGGCTCTTCCAGGTCGAGTACGCGCGCGAGGCGGTCCGGCGGGGCGCGACCACGGCCGGCGTGGTGTACTCGGACGGGGTCGTCCTCATCGCGGACCGACGGATCCCGAACCCGAAGCTCGCCGAGCCCGCCAGCCTCGAGAAGATCCACCAGATCGACGAGAACATCGCGTGTGCGACGGCGGGGCTCGTTGCGGACGCCCGCGTGCTCGTCGACTACGCCCGGCTCTCGGCCCAGGTGAACCGCGTCACGTACGCCGAGCCGATGTCGGTCGAGTTGCTCGTCCGCCGGATCTGCGACTACAAGCAACAGTACACCCAGTTCGGCGGGGTTCGGCCGTTCGGCACGGCGCTCCTCGTCGGGGGGTACGATGAGGGCGGGATCCACCTCTTCGAGACCGAGCCGTCCGGCTCGCTGACCAGCTTCAAGGCCGCGAGCACGGGAGGGAACAAGGGGCCGGTGATGGAGCTCTTCGAGCAGAAGTACCGCCCCGGGATCGACCGGGACTCCGCGGTCCTGCTCGCCCTCGAGGGCCTGCGCGCCGGGCTGGACGAGGGGGGCAACCTCTCGCAGGTCGAGGTCTGCACGGTAGAGAAGGGAGTGGGGATGACCCGGCTTCCTTCGGACGAGATCCAGAAGTACGTCGCCCGACTGCCCCCGGTGGGCGGAACGGGTAAGAGCGCCCGCGCGTAGGTCCGCCCCGTTGGGGGCGGCTCGCCATGGTCACCGTCGAGGAGGCCGTCATCGCCCGCTGGGAGACGGGCGGCTCGCGCTTCGAGGTCCTGGTCGACCCGAAGGCGGTCCAGGACCTGAAGGACGGGAAGGACATCGACCTCTCCGACAAGCTCGCCCTCGACCAGGTCTTCAAGGACGCGAAGAAGGGCGACAAGATCAGCGAGGAGCACCTCGAACGGACGTTCCACACCCGGAACCTCGCCGCGATCGCGAAACAGATCGTCCTGAAGGGCGAGGTCCAGGTCACGACCGAGCAGCGCCACCAGCTGCAGGCCGCGAAGCACAAGCAGATCGTGGCCCTCATCGCACGGAACGCGATGAACCCGCAGACCGGCGCCCCGCACCCGCCGGCGCGCATCGAGTCGGCGATGGCCGAGGCGAAGGTCCACATCGACCCGTTCAAGCCCGTCGACGCTCAGGTCCAGGAGGTGCTCGCGAAGCTCCGGCCGCTCATCCCGATCCGGCTCGACGTCGTCAAGGTCCGGATCAAGCTCCCCGGCCAGTTCTACCCACGGGTCATCGGGGAGGTCAAGGGGCTCGGCCGCCTCCTCGAGGAGCAGTGGCTCTCGGACGGCGCCTGGAGCGGGGTGGTCGAGATCCCCGCGGGGATCCAGACCGAGCTCTACGAGAAGCTCTCGGCGCGGACGAAGGGTGCCGCCGAGACCGCTTTGGTTAAATAGGGTCCCCCTGTCGTGCGCGCCGGTGCAGCAGGAATCATGTCACGTGGCCATCGGCCCGGCCACCGACGTCGCGGCCGCGAGGGGTCTCCCTCGCCTGCGTCGGGGCAACGGGTGCTAGTTCTTCCGGGCGAAGAGATCCCGAACCAGGGCCTGAAACCCGGACCCGGCACGTACCGGGTCGGCGGCAAGGTCTACGCGAGCGTGCTCGGTTTCCTTTCGCCGAGACCGCCGTTCGTCCAGGTGATCCCCCTCTCGGGGCGCTACATTCCGAAACCGAACGACGTCGTGGTCGGCACCGTGACCGACGTCCAGTCGACGTTCTGGCTCCTCGACATCGGGGCGCCGCGCTGGGCTCCCCTCCACATGACCGGCACTCCCTGGAAGGTCGACGTCGGCGAGACCGAGCGGTTCCTCAAGGTCGGGGACGCGGTGGTCGTCCAGGTCGAGAACCTCGACGCGACCGGACGAATCGGCGTGACGATGAACGGCGAGGGGCTCGGCAAGCTCGAGGGCGGGACGATCGTCACGATCACCGCGGCCCGGATCGCCCGCGTCGTCGGACGGAGCGGCTCGATGATCCAGACGATCACCCGGCACACCGGCGCCCGCGTCGCGGTGGGCCAGAACGGCCGGATCTGGGTCGACGGGGCCCCGGAGGCGATCCGACGGGTCTCGGCCGTCCTGCACATGATCGACGAGGACGGCCAGCGGCCGGGCCTCACGGAACGGGTCGAGAGCTACCTCCTCGCGACGATGCCGACCGGGCCCACCGGGCCCACGGTCCCCCGGACCGAGCCGCGCGACGAGCCCGCTCCGCGCGGGGCGGTCGCAACGGACGACGACGACGAGGCCGACGAGGACGGACCGGACGAGTCCGGGTCCGACTCGGATTCCAACTGACGAGTACCCCAAGTACGGAGAAGGAACCATGGGAAGCGTAGGCGCGAAAGAGGTCCCGGTCCTGCTGACCCCCGACGGGCGGCGGATCGACGGACGAACGCTCGACGAGCTCCGACCGATCCGCATCGAGGCCGGTGCGCTGCACCAGGCCGACGGCTCGGCGTTCGTCGAGTGGGGAGCGAACAAGGTGATGGCCGCGGTCTACGGGCCGCGCGAGGTGCACCCCCGCCATCTCCAGCAGAACAACAAGGCCGTCATCCAGTGCCGCTACAACATGGCGGCCTTCTCGGTCGACGAGCGGAAGCGCCCGGGCCTCGACCGACGCTCGCAGGAGATCTCCAAGGTGATCGCGGAGGCGTTCGAGTCGGTCGTCTTCGCCGAGGAGTACCCCCGGACGAGCATCGACATCTACATCGAGGTCCTCCAGGCGAACGCCGGGACCCGGTGCGCCGGGCTGGTCGCGGCGTCGGTCGCCCTCGCGGATGCGGGGATCCCGATGGTCGACCTCCTGCCCGCGGTCGCGGTCGGGAAGGTCGGCGGGGCGATCGCCCTCGACCTCCGCAAGGAAGAGGACAACTACGGGGAGGCCGACCTCCCGATGGCGCTCGTGCCGCAGTCGGGGCGGCTCGTGCTCCTCCAGATGGAGGGCCACATGACCGAGGAGGAGCTCGCCCGCTCGCTCGACCTGGGCGTCCAGGGCTGCCGCACGATCTACGAAAAGATGAAGGCGGCCCTGCGGGAGCGCTACGCCGTCGGCCCGCCCGCGGGGGGTGCGGCATGAGCGGCGAGGTCACGGCGGAGATCCTCACGACCCACATCCTCGACCTGGCGGCGGAAGGCAAGCGGCTCGACGGCCGCACGCCCGACGAGTACCGCCGGATCACGGTCGAACCCGGGTTCGTCGTCAGCGCGGACGGCTCGGCCCTCGTGCGCCTCGGCGACACCGCGGTGCTCGCCGGGATCAAGCTCGAACCGGGGAAGCCGTTCCCCGACACACCGAACGCCGGCGTCCTCTCGACCAACGCCGAGCTGATCCCGCTCTCGAACCCCACGTTCGAGCCGGGACCCCCGCAGCCGGGCGCGATCGAGGTCTCCCGCGTCGTCGACCGGGCGATCCGCGCGGCGGAGACGATCGACCTGACGCGCCTCTGCGTCACCCCGTCCGAGAAGTGCTGGACGTGCTTCACGGACGTCCACGTCCTCGACCACTCGGGGAACCTGATCGACGCATCCCTGCTCGCCGCGGTCACGGCGCTCGCCCACGCGACCGTCCCGGCGAAGCGGTTCGGCATCGCCGAGGCGGACTACCCGCTCGAGGTACAGCACTTCCCGATCGAGTGCACGTTCGTCCGGCTCGGCGACACGATCGTGGTCGACCCGACGTTCGACGAGGAGCAGGCCGCGCAGGGCCGTCTCACGGTCGCGACCGACGAGACGGGACGCATCGTCGCGATGCAGAAGGGCCTCGTCGGCGCCTTCTCGCCCGACGACGTCAAGGAGATCGTCGGAAGGGCGTTCGTCCACGGCGAGCGCCTCCGCGCCTTCGCGCGGGGAGGGTCGGCATGAGCAAGCGGACGAAGAAGGTCGGCTCGACCGGCTGGATGGGGCCGCGCTACGGGATCCGGATCCGCCGCCGCGTCCTCGAGATCGACCGGGCGCGGGCGAAAACGGCCGCGTGCCCGCGGTGCTCGACCGTGACGCTCCACCGGGTCGCGAGCGGGATCTTCGAGTGCCGCCGCTGCGGGACCCGCTTCGCGTCGAACGCCTACGTCTTCCAGGCGCCGCCGCCGATCACGCGGACCGAGAAGGGGACGTCCGGCAACGCTTAAGCGCGCACGGCCGGTTCTACGCTCCGATGTTTCGCTGTATCCGCTGCGGCGAGGCCCTGCCGTCCGACGCGAACCTCTTCGGGGTCCGCTGCGACAACTGCGGCGGGAAGATCTTCACGAAGGAGCACCCGAACGTCAAGAAGGTGCTGAAGGCCCGCTAGCCTCGGCCGCGGCGGGACTCTGGACCTCGACCCAGAGGCCGTCCGGGTCCTCCACGAACCCGATCCAGTACCGCGCCTCTTCGAGCCACGGCGCGACCGCGACGCGGCCGCCGAGGGCGCACAGGCGCTCCACGGTCGCCCGGGCGTCGTCGACGTCGAACCCGAGGTGGTCCAGCCCCTCGCCGGGAGAGTACGGGGTGTCGAACCGGGAGCCCGGGGGATAGAAGTTGAGTTCGAGCTCGACTCCCGTCCGCGGGTCGCGCAGCCCGACCCACTGGCCCCCGTGGCTCATCGTACCCCGCTGGCGCTCGACCAGACCGAGGCCCTCGGCGTAGAAACGGAGCGAGCGATCGACGTCCGTCACCCGGATCCCCACGTACGACAGTCCCATCGGAGCCCCGGTTCGTCGAGGTCCGGGGTCCATCTAACCGCGTCGCCGACGCACGACGGCCGGGTCGCGACCCCCCGGAGGTGCCCGACCGACGGGTCGCGCTCCGTCCCGATGCCGCCCGTGCCGAAGTTTCCCGGCGCCCTCCGAAACGCCTTAGCCCCGGCCCCGCGTCAGGGGGCCGATGGCCGGGCCGACGCTCACGTTCCTCGGCGGCGTCCGGGAGATCGGGGGCAACAAGCTCCTCGTCGAGGACGGGCCCGACCGGGTGCTGTTCGACTTCGGGCCGTCGTTCTCCCCGCAGTTCGAGCAGTACTACGTCGAATACCTCAAGCCCCGTTCCACGAGCCCCGCGAAGGACCTGCTCGAGTTCGGGCTCGTGCCGCGGGTCGAGGGACTCTACGCTCGCGAGGCGCTCGGCGACGCCGACCTCCCGTACCGCGCCCCCGAGGTCCACGCGGTCTTCGTCAGCCACGCGCACGCCGACCACGCCGGCTACCTCGACCTGATCGACCCGGAGATCCCGGTGCACGTGGGGTCCGGCACTCGCGAGCTCCTGCGGGCGATCGAGACGACCTCTCCCTCGATGCGGTACGGGGAGCACCGCTGGCACGTGTTCGCGGACCGGACGCCGGTGCGGGTCGGCCGGATCGAGGTGGTGCCGTACCCGGTCGACCACTCGATCCCGTTCGCCTACGGGTTCCTCGTCCGCACGAGCGAGGGCACGGTCGTCTACACGGGGGACTTCCGGCACCACGGACCGCGCGCCTCCGACACCCACGTCTTCTTCCGCGCCGCCGCGGCGGAGGAACCGGCCGCGCTCGTCATCGAGGGGACCCGCGCGGGGCCGGATTCCCGGCGGAACCTCACCGAGGAGGGCGTCCGACGCGAGGTCGACCGGCTGCTCGCGCACCGCCCGGAGCTCGCCCTCGCGTGCACGTATCCCCGGGATGTCGACCGGCTCACGACCCTCTACGCGGCCGCGCGCGCCGCCGACCGCTCGCTGCTCGTCTCCCCCCGGACGGCCTACCTGCTCGCGACGGTCGCCCCGCTGTATCCGGAGGGCACGGTCCCGGTGCCGGGCCGTTCCGAGGGTCTCGCGGTCTACGGGCGGAAGAAGCGACGCACGTTCCTGTGGGAGCGTCCGTTCCTCGACGGGGCGCTCTCCGCCGAGGAGGTACGGGACGCCGGCACCCGCTACCTCCTCGCGCTCGACCTCGTGCACTTCCCCGAGCTCATCGACCTGCGTCCTCCGAAGGGCGCGCCGTTCATCCACTCGATGAGCGAGCCGTTCACGGAGGACGACGTCGACGATCGGGTCCTCCACCGTTGGCTCGACCACTTCGGTCTCGCCTTTCACCAGATGCACGCGAGCGGCCACGCCGCCGCCTCCGAGCTGTTCGAGATCGTCCGGTCGGTGCGTCCGGCGACCGTGTACCCCATCCACACCCAACACCCCGAGGCGTTCCGCGACGCGGTCCCCGGGGTCCGGCCCCCCGAACTCGCGACCCCGTACCCGGTCGGCGGCCGGTAGTTTAAGCCTCCGGCCTCCGTGCCGCGGCGATGCCCCCCGACCGCCTCCCGACCGGGATCGCGTCGGTGGACCGGCTGCTCGGGGGCGGGCTCGAGACGGACTCGCTAACGGAGATCTACGGGGAGGGCGGGAGCGGCAAGACCCTCTTCTGCCTCGACGTCGCGGTCCGGGTCGCTCGCGACGACCGTTGGGTCTTCTACGTCGACACGGAGGGACTGAGCGTCGACCGGCTGCGCGCGGTCGCCGGGGATGCCCTCGACCGGGTCCTCCGGCGCCTCCTGCTCTCGACCCCGCACGACCTCGCGGGGCAGGAGCGCGCGGTCGCGACCGCCTGCGCGCTCGCGCGGGAGGGAAGACGACCGGTCGGGCTCCTCGTCGTCGACTCGGGCACCCAGTACTACCGGCTCTCCCTCTCGGGACCGG
>JASHYY010000027.1 GCA_030042815.1 Thermoplasmata archaeon
ATCATCTCTGGCACACCCTGCATTACGTCGTTCCGGCTCAGAATCTTCCGCGCGGAATCCATCAGCGAGGCGACGCTCTTCCCCTCACGCGCCCCCTCCACCACGTAGTTCGCGATGTAGGCGACGGTTTCGGGGTGGTTGAGCTTCAACCCCTTCTTCTTCCGCTGTTCGGCGATCTGGGCTGCTGTCCAAATATAGAACTTCTCCCGCTCCCTCGGTGCTAGGTTCATCGGTCGAGCGATGCCATCGAAGTATACGGTCGGACAACCGTACATCTTCGGGACCCCGAACATCTTCGGGGTCCCCGCGTCGCGAGCGCCCGAATCACGATTACTTTCGGTCACCGTACCGGTGCGCCCTGCCGACGACGGGACCCGTTCCCGAGCGCGTACGATGCTCCGTCGACAGCTCGGGTGCCGAACGGGCCGGCGGCGCGGGAAACCTCACCGCACGTCAAGTTTCGTCCACTTTTTGAATAAGTAATCCGGTCGAACGTGCGGCGTCCGGCAGTGCGGTGAGCACCGCACGCCGGGCGGATGCGACGATGGATCCGATTTTGATAAACAACCTGTGGGTGATTGTCTGCGCGCTGCTCGTCTTCACGATGACGATTGCTGTCGGCTTCCTCGAGGTGGGGGAGCTCGGCGAGGACCGATGGCGGAGCCTGATGAAGACCTGCATCATGACGTGCGCGGCCCTCGCCCTGATGGCGGTCTGGGGGTTCGACCTCGCGTTCGCCCCGACCATCGGCAACGGGATCATCGGGAACCCGAGCTACATCGCGCCGTTCCTCGGCGGGTCGTCCACGGCCGCCCCGGGCGTCATCAGCGGCACCTGGTGGTCGACCGTCCCGTACAACTCGTTCGGGTACTGGATGGGGTCGGCGAACGCGCCGCTCGCCCTGACGACGGGGACCTACTTCCTGTTCGAGACCGCCTTCGCGGCGGTCACGTTCGCGTTGGTCGGCGTCGTGATGGTGAAGAAAGTGAAGATCATGGCGGTCACACTGTTCACCATCCCCTACTTCCTGCTCATCTGGGTCCTGCCCGCCGCGTGGATCTGGAACCCCTCCGGCTGGATGGCGCGGATGGGGATCGTCGACTTTGCGGGTGGGCTGGTGGTCCACGGGGCGGCCGGAGCGGCCGGGCTCGCGGTCCTCGTACAGATCTGGCGTGAAGAGAAAGCGCGCGGCCTGAAGGAAAGCGTCCAGATCCCGACGAAGGTCGACTCGACCTGGCTCACGCTCTCCGTCCTCCTCCTATGGATGGGGTGGTTCGGATTCAATCCGGGGAGCGTGCTCGCCTTCAACTCGGAGGCCACCGTGGTCGTCCTGACGACCTTCATCGCCGCGGGCGTCTCGTTCCTGTCTCTCATGGTGTGCCGGTACGTCCAGACCAAGCGGGACCCCGGCTACCTCTACTCGGCGAACGGCGTCCTCATGGGCCTGATCGTCATCACGCCGCTCGCGGGATTCGTCAGTCCGTTGTCCGCCGCGATTCTCGGGGTCCTCTGCGGACCGATCTTCCTGATCTCCGAGCACTTCTTCGCGAAAATGAAGTGGTTCACGGACCCGATCGGACTCCTGCCCGGCCACACCGTCGGCGGGGTCTTCGGGCTGCTCATGATTGGCGTGTTCGCGCAGGCGGGCTTCGCGGCCGGCGCCGGCTACACGAGCCTCCCGAACGGCCTGCTGTTCGGCGGCGGATGGACCGCGGTCCACCAGATCGGACTCGAGTGCTTTGCCGCCGCGGTCGTCATCCCGGTGGTCTTCGCGATCTCGTTCGTCTCGATCTGGATCATCGCCAAGATCCTGGGCGGGATCACGCTCGAACACTGGCAGGACGACCCAGTGCTCGCGCGCGTACCGAGCGGGGCGGTCGGGGAGGTCCGTCCGGCCGCGTGAGCGCGTCGGGTGGACCGGACTCCGGTACCGTTCCGCGCGTCGATTCGGCCTGACGCAACCCCTTTTGAGACCCGGGCGGTGAGCGTACCGTGTCCGGCGGCGAACCGATGGCAGCCACTTTCGACCTCACCGTCTACGCCCCGTACCTCCGACGTCGGCCCGCATCCTCCTCGGCTCCCTCCTGGTCGTGGGACCGACGTTCGTTGCGATCGAGCTCTTCGCCCCCTACGCCGTGGGGGACGTACGTTCGGCGCTCTACGACAGCGGATTCCTGCTCGTGCTCATCGTGCTCATGGTCGGCGTTGCCACGGTCATCTCGCTCCACCAGCGCGCCTGGACCGCGACCCGGCTCACGGTGGATGGCGCCGGGATCCGGCTGGACTTCGGCCGCTCGCGGAGTCGCTTCCGACGGTGGGACGACCCCGATCTGTCGATCTCGCTGCTCGACTATCGCAAGCCGGCGCGACTCAGCCCCGGTCTCGGACGCCCCTCGCCGTTCCAGCTCCGGATGGGGACGGGATCGACCTCAGTCTGGATTCCGGAAGAGGCGTTCAACGCGGTCCAGACGACCGCTCGATCCCTCGGCGTCCCGCTGACCCACGGAAAGTCGGGGGGACGGGGTCCTCCCGCCGGCACGGAAATCTACGTCTTCGGCGTGACCCGCCAGTCTGCCCGTCGGAACTAGCGGCCTACTTTCCCGCGACCGAGGGTGGAACCCTTCGATCGACCCCGAGACGGATCGACAAGGATGGTCGCTAAACCCGCACGGCGATTGGGGACGCCTCGGTCGGGGGATCGGTTCGATGACCTCGGATTGGCGAACACCGGCGGAAGCGAGCAACTACCGTGCGACGCCCGACGCTGCAGATACGCTGCAGTTCCTGGAGCGGCTCGCCTCGGCGTTCCCCCGAGAGGTCCGGCTCGAACGGTTCGGCCGGTCCGGGGAGGGACGCGACCTGACCCTCGTCGTGGTCTCTCCGGAGGGCGTGTTCGACCCCCAGACGATCCACTCCTCGGGAAAGGCCGTGCTTCTCGTACAGAACTGCATCCACGCCGGAGAGCCCGACGGGAAGGACGCCTGCCTCGCACTGATCCGCGACCTCCTCGTCGAAGGGCGGGCGCCCGAACTGCTCTCGAATCTGGTTCTCGCGGTGATCCCGATCTACAACATCGATGGTCACGAGCGGCGGTCGGCGTTCAACCGGATCAACCAGCGCGGGCCAGAGGTCACCGGCTGGCGCGCCAACGGTACCAATCTGAACCTGAACCGGGACTACCTCAAGGCCGACGCCCCCGAGACGCGGGCGTTCCTCGCGATGTTCCACCGGTGGCTTCCCGACTTATTCGTCGACAATCACGTCACCGACGGCAGCGACTTCCAGTACGACGTCACGTTCCAGCTGGACACGACGCCGGACACATTTCCGGCGACCGCGGAGTGGATCGACTCCCGAGTCGTTCCCGAGCTCGTGCGGCACGTCAATGCCGCGGGACACGCGGCGTTCCCGAGCCAGGTCTTCCTGAAGGACGACACCGACCCGACCCGAGGGCTCCGACGCGTCGAGAACCCGCCCCGATTCTCCACGGGACGGATGATCCTAGAGAATCGACCCGGCCTCCTAGTGGAGATGCACATGCTGAAGGACTATCGGACGCGCGTCACGGGAAACCATCTCGTGCTGGAGGCGCTCCTGCGGCGGCTCAGCGAGGACGCGGAACGGCTGACCCGCCTCAACCGCGAGGCCGACGAAGTCGCGTCCCACCT
The DNA here is from genome assembly GCA_030042815.1 of Thermoplasmata archaeon. GTDB lineage: Archaea > Thermoplasmatota > Thermoplasmata > Lutacidiplasmatales > UBA184 > Lutacidiplasma. Next base: position 3,669 of record JASHYY010000027.1, read on the forward strand.
CGGGGACTCCGCGACGCTCTTCCCGCTCGTCGTAGCCGCGTCCGGAGAGACCGCTTCGGTCCGGTTCCGGGGCTTCGAGTTCACGAGGTTTCGCAGCGAGGTCTCGGGAGCGACGGCGGTCCGTTACGGAACGAAGCCCCTAGATACGACCGTCCCGATCGAGACCGGCGTGACCGTCGCCGTCGCGATCCGGCCGCCCCGAGGCTACATCGTTCCCCCCCAGTGGACCCGGGTCATCGAGGTCCTCGAGGTCCAGGGACTCACGATCCGCCGCACCACCTCGCCATGGACGGGGACCGTGGAGCGGTACCGACTCTCCGAAATGCGGCGGCCCGACCGGCCGTTCGAAGGCCGATTCCCGATCCTGCGGAGCAGCGCCGTGGAGTCGGAGTTCGGCCGGTTCGGCCGGTGCGAACTCATCGCGGAGACGGCGTGGTACCCGGAACAGTCGGCGGTCATCGCCCTCGATCAGCGGCTTTCGAAGGTCGCGGTCCACTTCCTCGAACCCGAAGCTCCCGATTCTGCGTTCCGGTGGGGGTTCTTCGACTCGATCCTGGAACAGAAGGAGTCCGGCGAGGGCTACGTGCTCGAGGAGCTCGCCCGCGAGGAGTTGGCCCGAGACCCCACGTTGAGGGCCGATTTTGAACGACGGGTCCAGACCGACGCCGCGTTCGCCGCCGACTCCACGGCCCGACTCGACTTCTTCTATCAGCGTTCGCCGTGGGGGAGGGCCAACCGGGTCGGGGAGTATCCCGTCGGTCGCGTGCGGACCCTGGACGGGATTCCCCTGCCGTGACGGGCGATTGGCCCCGACAGGACTGCGGTGCGCTGGCGGTCGGCCCATCGCGCCGGGGGTATTCGACGCGCGCGCACGTTGCGGTCTGCCTTCCCCCGCGAGCTAATCCGAACGAACGGCATGAGGGAGAATGATGGGACCCCGAACCGAGTGGACCTGGGCCTACGGTTACTTTGCCGCCACCCTGCTGAGCGCGGGGGGTGTGCTGTTGTTCACCGTATTCGGGACGCACAGCGCATCGTACGTTGAGTCCCTGATCTTCGTCCCCGTCGGGGTCCTGCTGACCGCGTTCGGCGGGTACGTCCTGTGGGACGCGGAGCGGGCGTACCGACGTATGCGCCAGCGCGGTTACTAGCGAGCGGCTCACCCGTTCGTGCCGGCCCTCGGCGCGTCGTGTCGAGGGCAGGCGACTGTTGGTCGGAAACGAAAACCGATGGTCCGGAATCGATGCTCTCACCGGAGCCCGAGGGGTCCGAGCGTTCAGCGATCCACCCGATCGCTGCGGGAAGCCTCGCTGGGCGCTTCCGTGCCGCTCGGACGGACGCCGGGAGCCAGGGAGGGGCTTTCGGTCGGAAGTCGGGCCACAATCCGTGACGGATGCTTCCACCAGTAATACAATCCGGCCGAGACCACGATCGCCCGGACGTAGATCGATAGCCCCATGAGCCAGGAGTCCACCGGTATCGACACCGACCCCGCCTCGAACACGGTGACGAGTTGCGTCCCGTGGAGTCCCAGCTGGCCCCCGACCCAGTTCGGTAGATTCTGATGGAAACCGAACAGCAGGTTGCCGACGAAGTAGTACCCGACGTCGTTGGCCA
>JASHYY010000028.1 GCA_030042815.1 Thermoplasmata archaeon
GAACCGGTGGATCCTCGCCCGCTACCGGCGGACCGCGGAGGAGGTCGACCGGGCCCTCGACGCGTTCGAGCCGACGCGGGCCGCGACCGAGCTGCACTCGTTCGTGCGCCACGACCTCGCCGACCGGTACGTGGAGGTCGCGAAGGACGCCCTCGCGGGCGACCGCGGGGAGCCGGCCCGGCGGGAGGCGCGAGCGACGCTCCTGTTCGTGCTCGAACGGACGCTCCGGCGGCTGCACCCGTTCGTGCCGCACGTGACGGAGGAGCTCTGGCACGCCCTCCCGCACGACGGACCGCTCCTGATGCTCGCGCCCTGGCCCCCCCCGGAGGAGGCGCCGGCGGACCCGGTCGCGGAGGTCGAGATGGAGCCGGTGCTCGAGACGGTTCGGCTGCTGCGCAACCTGAGAGCGGAAGAGCGGATCCCCGCCGACGTTCGCCCGAACGCCTGGGTCCGTCCGACGGGTCCGGAGGTCGCCCGCATCCTCGCCGCCGAACGCCGGACGGTCGAGCGGCTCGCCCGCGTCCATCCCCTCACCTTCCTCGACCCCGGCGCCCCGGCGCCGCCGCGCACCGGGAGCCGCGTCGCGACCCTTGGGGAGTGCTACGTGGAGCGGCCGCCGGCCTCGACGGCGGAAAGCGAAGCGCTCGAGCGGGAACGGGAGAAGCTCGCCGGCCTGCTCGAGAAGACCCGGGCCCGGCTCGCGGACGACGGGTTCCGCTCCCGCGCTCCGCCCGAGGTCGTCCGCGAGACCGAGGAGAAGGCGAAGGAGCTCGCCGAACGGATCGTCCGCATCGACGAGCACTTGAAGGAGGACGGCTCGTCGGCCGCGGGACCATGACGAACCGCCCGCGCCGCACGGCCTCCCGACCGCGCCGGGCCGCTCCCCCCGCCCCGGCGCCCGCCGCGATCGACTCGATCCCGATCGCCGGCGGGAAGAAGGGTCATCCGGCGCTCGGGCTCGGCCTGTGGGGCCTCGGCCGCTGGGGTCCCGAGGACGAAGCCCGCACGAAGGCGACAATCGCCCGCGCCTGGGAGCGCGGGGTCCGCTGGTACGACACGGCCGAGGTCTACGGCGCCGGCCGGTCGGAGCGGGTGCTCGGCGAGGTCCTCCGACGCTCGGCCGGCGGCGGGCCGGACGCGTTCGTCGTCAGCAAGGTCTCCTGGGAGCACCTGCGGGCCGAACAGGTGCGCGCGAGCCTGATCAATAGCCTCGAGCGGCTCGCCCGGCCGTCCGTCGACCTCTACCTCGTCCACGCGCCCGACCCGCACGTCCCGCTGAAGGAGACGATGCCGGCGCTCGAGGCGCTGTGGAAGGACGGGAGGGTCGGCGCCGTCGGCGTCTCCAACTTCTCGGTCGAGGAGCTCGAGGCGGCGGCCGCCGCCCTCTCCGAGGCCCGGATCGCGGTGAACCAGGTCGAGTACAACCTGTTCTACCGGGAGGAGGGCGACGGGGTCCGGGAGTACTGCCGCGACCACGGGATCCTCGTCGAGGCGTACACGCCGCTCGCCCGCGGCCTCCTCCACGGGCGCTACCTCGATGGGAAGCGCGTCCCGGCCGAGGTGCGCCGGTTCGCCCACCGCCTGTTCGAGCCGGACCAACTGCCCGAGATCCTGCGCCGCACCCGCCGGCTAGAGGCCCTCGCCGACGCCGAGCGGGTCCCCCTCGCCTCGATCGCCCTCCACTGGCTGCGGGGCCGGGGCGCCGCCCCGGTCGTCGGGATGAGCCGGCCGGAGCAGGTCGACGCGAACCTCCTCGCGTGGTCGACCCGGCCGTCCGACCGGGTGCTCGCCGAGGCGGACGCGATCGCCCGAGGCGAACGTGCTTAGGCTGGTCGCGTTCGACATGGACGGGACGCTCGTCGACGTGCCGAGCTCCTGGCGGGTGGTCCACGACCATTTCGACGACTCGAACGACGAGGGCCTCCGGCGGTTCCTCGCGAACGAGATCGACGACGAGGAGTTCATCCGCTCCGACATCCGGCGCTGGTGGACGCACGCGCCCGCGCTCACCGTCTTCGACCTCGAGCGGATCCTCGCGGACGTCCCGCTGATGCCCGGCGCGGCCGACCTCGTCCGCGCGCTCCGGGCCCGGGGGGCCCGCACCGCGATCGTGAGCGGGGGGCTCGACCTCCTCGCCCGCCGCGTCGCCCGGGAGCTCGGGATCGACGTGGCGCTCGCGAACGGCGTCCGGGTGGACGCCGCGGGCTGCCTCACGGGCGAAGGGATCGTCCGCGTCCCGATCCACGGCAAGGAGGGGGTGCTCTCGCGCCTCCAGGAACAGCTCGGGGTCGCTCCCGAGGAGACCGCGTCGGTGGGGAACTCGGAGATCGACGTCGGCCTCTTCCGCCGCAGCCGGGTCGGGGTCGCGTTCCTCCCGGAGGACGAGCGGGTCCGCTCGGCCGCGACCGCGGTCGTCGCCGAGCGCGACCTCACGAAGGTCCTCGACGCCCTCGGGCCGTTCTCGGCACCGGCGCGCGGGAAGGAACCCTTTTAGACCGTCGCCCGCTAGAGACTCTCTCCGATGCAGACGTACGAGGCGCTCCTCGAGCGAGCGCGCGCCAAACTCCCCCCGGTGCGGACGGGCGGCGAGCGGTTCCAGGTGCCCGAGCCGGACGTGATGAGCGACGGCAAGAACACGGTCGTCCGCAACTTCCAGGAGATCTGCGGCGTTCTCCGTCGCGAGCCGGCGCACGTCATCGGCTACCTCGCGAAGGAGTTCGGCTGTCCCGGCGTCCTCGACCTGCCGCGGGGGGTCCTGAAGTCGCGGCTCTCGAAGGACCAGATCGCCCAGCGGATCCGGGAGTACACCGCGAAGTACGTCATCTGCTCCGAATGCAAGCGCCCCGACACCCACCTCCAGAAGGAGGGACGGCTCACGCTGCTCGTCTGCGAGGCGTGCGGGGCCCAGCGGCCCGTCACGGTGCGCCGCGTCGTCACGCCCGAGAAGCCGAAGGCCCCGGTCGTGGTCGGCGAGGTCTACCGGGTCACGATCGAGGACGTCGGGCGTCGCGGCGACGGGGTGGCGAAGAAGGAAGGGTTCGTCATCTTCGTGACCGGCGCGAACCAGCGCGGGGCCACGGTCAACGCGAAGATCACGAAGGTCCTCGGCAACAACGCCTACGCGGTCGTGCAACCGTAGCGTCCGATGCGGAGCCTGCGGTGGGCCGGACTGCTCGCCCTCTACGTGGGCGCGCAGGCGGTCGGCCTCGCGCTCGCCCAGCCGTTCCGGGTCGTCGGCCTCGCCTCGACGACGAACCCCGAGAGCCCGACCGCCCCGCTCGTCTTCATCGCGATCATCATCCTCGCCCCGCTCGCGATCCTCTTCCTCGCGCCGAAGCGCGGGGGGATGGCGACGCTCCGCCAGCTGATCCTCCTCGCGATCGCGGGGTCGCTCTACTTCACGCTCTACGCGACCCTGCTCCTCGTCTTCCCGAACTACTACCTCCCGCCGCCGTACGCGGCCGAGCTCGTGGTCGACCCCGCCCTGATCCTCGCGGCCACGTTCAGCGCGGCGATCTACCTCGCCCTCCTGATGGAACCGCAGTGGTACGTCGTCGACCTCGCCGGCTTCCTGGCCGCGGGGGCGCTGGTCGCGATCCTCGGGATCTCGTTCGCGATCCTGCCGGCGTTCATCCTGCTCGGGGCCCTGATGGTCTACGACGCGATCGCCGTCTACCGCACGAAGCACATGGTCTCGCTCGCGGACGTCGTGACCGAGATGAAGCTCCCGATCCTGATGGTGATGCCGGATTCGCCCGGCTACGACTACACGTCCGCCCCGGCGCTCGCCGCCCAGCGGGGCCAGCCGGTGGAGGAGCGGGCGGCGATGTTCATGGGCCTCGGCGACATCGTGATCCCGGGGACGCTCGTCGTCTCCGCGTTCGTCTGGCTCCCGTCGTCCCCGGCCCTCCTCGGGGTCGGCGCGTCGCTCTGGGTCGCGGCGGCAACGCTCGTCGGCTCGCTCGCGGGCTACGCGCTCCTGATGCGCTACGTCCTCCGGGGGAACCCCCAGGCCGGACTTCCGTTCCTGAACGGCGGGGCGATCCTCGGCTACATCGTCGCCTACGTCCTCGTCTACCACTCGTTTACGCTGGGCCTGACGGGAGCGCTATAATCCCGCGATCCTCGGGTCGGCCGATGCCCCGCCGCGTCGAGGACGTGCGCATCGACGACGCCCCGAGCCCGGACGTGCTCGTGCGCCGGCTCGAGGCGGGCGGCGGGTTCAGCGCGCAGCAGGTCGCCGAAGGCGTCGACCTGCTCGCGCGGATCTTCGGCGACGAGGAGATGACGACGTTCCTCTCGTTCCCCGCCGACATCGTCGCGACCGGGACCCGGGGGGTCCTCGCGACGCTCGTGCGCGAGGGGTACGTCGACGCGGTCGTCACGACCTGCGGAACCCTCGACCACGACCTGGCCCGGGCGTTCCGACCGTACTACCACGGCGCCTGGGACCTCGACGACGCCGACCTCCACCGGCGGCACCTCTACCGGCTCGGCAACCTCGTCATCCCCGAGGCGAACTACGGCACGATCCTCGAGCGGAAGATGCAGCCGATCCTCCGCCGGCTCTGGGCGTCGGGCACCCGGGCCCTCTCGACGCGGGCGCTCGCCGCCGCGATCGGCGAGGCGATCCCGGCGGACGCCCGGTCGAGCATCCTGCGGGCCGCCTACGAGCGCCAGGTCCCGGTCGTCGTCCCGGGGATCACCGACGGCGCCGTCGGCTCCCAGGTCTGGCAGTTCTGGCAGGACCACCGGGCGCTCTCGCTCGACCTGCTTTC
>JASHYY010000029.1 GCA_030042815.1 Thermoplasmata archaeon
CGAGCCCGATGTCGCGGGCCCGGCGAGCACGGGACGTACGGGACGGCATTATCTCAACCTCCGGGGGCCGAACGAGAGCAGGCGCTTCGTGCGGTCTTCGGGACGCACGCGAAGGGCGTCGCCTCTTAACGGTAACTCTCGCGCGCCGAGGACGATCGTCCCCGAGAGCCCGGCCTTCGGCACGCGCACCGGGCGCGCCCGGCCCGGGACGCGGACGAGGAAGGTGGAGAGGGATTCGTCGACGAGCACGCCCCGTACGGGGGCCGCGAGCGCGGGCGAGGCCTCGAAGGAGACCGATGCGCCGAGGATCTCCCCGGCGAGCACCTCGCGCTCGACGCGCGAGAGGTCCCCTGCGGACTCCCTTCCCCTCGACATCGACGCACCTCGTCGCCCCCTACGGACGGCGGGCCCCCCGGGCCGCGATCGACCGCTCGTTGAGCACGGTGAGGGCCCGGGCGACGTTGGTCCGGAGCGCGCGCATCCGGCCCGGGCTCGGAGGCGCTCCGCCCATCGCCGCGACCCCGCGCTCGCGCAGGAGGTCGTTCTCGGCGTCGGCGACCCGGCGTCGGAGGTCCTCGTCGCTCAGGGCCCGCAGGTCCTTCATCCGCAGGAGCGTCACGACGCCTCCGGTGCCGGAGTCTCGGGCTCGGCGGACGCCGGCTCCTCGGCCGCGGGCTCCTCGACCGCGACCGACTTCGGCCGGTCCTCGACGCCCTTCACGACGATCTCGTCCGGAAGCTTCGCCGTCGGGCGCATGATCCAGACGTTGACCCCGATGACGCCGGGCTTCAGCCGTGCCTGGTAGAACCCCTTGTCGATCCAGAGATGGACGGCCTCGCCGCAGTACTTGATCGTGCCGGCCTTGAACCGCTCCGTGCGGTGGCGTTCGCCCGTGAGCTTTCCCGACAGGATGACCTGGCAGCCGCGGGCGCCGGCCTCCATGATGCGGCGCACGGTCGAGTGACCGGCGCGGCGGAAGTGCCACCCCCGCTCGAGCGTCGACGCGAGCTTCTCACTCATCAGCTGGGCGTTCAGGCTCGGCTGCCGCTCCTCCTGGACCTCGATCTGTGGGTTGTCGAGTTGGAACCGCTCGTGGATGTCCTCGGTGAGGCGCTTGATGAGCTCGCCGCGGTGGCCGATCAGGATCCCGGGCCGCTCGCAGATGAGCGTGACCCGGGTCCCCATCGGGGTCCGGGTGATCTCGAGGCCCCCGAACCCGGCGCGGGCGCTCTCCTGCACGAGGTAATCCTTCAGCAGCACGCGGCGCATCTGCTCCTGGATCACCTTGCGCTCGGCGGTCATTCCTTCTCCTTGCGCTCGGCGAGCACGATCTCGATGTTGGTCGTCTGCTCGTTCCAGGCCGTCCCGCGGCCGTGCGCCCGGGGCATCGAGGCCCGGAGGATGCGTCCCCGGCCGCTGGCCGCGACCTTGACGAACAGGCGCTCGGAGTCGAGCCCGTCGTACTCCGCGTTCTGCTCGGCGTTCTCGAGCACCTGGAGGATGTTCTTCGCGACCTTGACCGCGTAGCGGCCGGGACCCGAGCCCCGGTGGTGCGCGGTCTCCTGGTTGTACCGCCGGAACGGGATCGTCCGGCGCATCGCGACCGCGTCCTCGAGGACCGTCCGGGCCTCGTCGACCGAGAGGCCCCGGATCGCATTCAGCACCTCGTAGGTCTTCTTTGGGGAGATCGGGACCTCGACACCGCGAGCCCGGGCGACGTTGACGCCCGATTCCGCCCGATAGGTATACCCGCGCAACGTCGACCCTCCCTCACTTCAACGGCATGAACTTCGACGAGCGCGTGGCCCCGACGCCCGGGCCCGAGTGCTTCTCGAACCGCCGCGTCAGCGAGAACTCGCCGTAGTAGTGGCCGATCATCTCCGGCCGGACCTCGACCTCGGTGAACGCCTTGCCGTTGTGGATGGCGACCCGGCGGCCGACGTGCTCGGGGAGGACGAGCGCGTCCCGACAGTGCGTCCGGACGACCTTCTCGGGCGGCGAGGACTTCAGCCGCTCGAAGAAGGCGCTCGTCTCGAGGTTGAACCCGCGGCGGATCGACCGTCGCGCCCGCGCGCCCAGGATCGCGGCGAGCTCCTCGAGGCTCATCGCCTGGAGCTCGGGCAAGGTCTTGCCCCGGTAGGTGAACTCCCGCTTGCGGCGGGCCTCGACCTTCTTGGTCCGGCGGGCCTTCGGCATGGACTACGAGCCTCCCTGCTGCGCGAGTCGCCGCTTCTTGCGGGTCGACCGGGAGAAGCGCCCGACCTTCGCCCCGGGCCACGTCCCGCTCGACACCGTGCTCGGGCGGCCGACGTGCTGGTGCGCCCCCCCGCCGAACGGGTGGTTGACGGGGTTCATCGACACGCCGCGGACCTTGAAGTAGGCCCGGGCGAGCGTGCGGGTGCTCCAGTACTTCTTTCCGGCCTTGATGATCGGACGCTCCCGGCGACCCCCGCCCCCGACCGCGCCGACCTGGGCCCGACAGGTCGCGAGGAGCTGCTTGAAGTCGCCCGAGGGGAGCTGGACCGTGACCTCGGAGCCCGTGTGAGCGACCACGAGCGCGCCCGCGCCGGCCGACCGCACGAGGCGGCCCCCGTCGTACGGCTTGACCTCGAGGTTGGAGACGAGCGTCCCGTCGGGAATGCGCGCGAGCGGGAGGATCGACCCGCGGTCGACCTTCCCCTCCTGGAACGAGACCGAGTCGCCGGTCGCGAGGCCCGCGGAGGCGAGGACCCGCACGACCGCGCCTCCCGGCGCCGCGACCTCGGCGACCGGCGCGGTCCGGCCGGGCGCCGGCACGATGCGCAGCACCTTGCCTTCCCCGACGACCTCGGGCGCGGGGTGGTAGATCGCCCCGTGGTGGCGGTGGCTCGGGGACCGGTAGCGCGCCGTGCCGCTGCCGCGACGGCGCGAGATGATCCGCTTTCCCATCAGAACACCCCCGCCC
>JASHYY010000030.1 GCA_030042815.1 Thermoplasmata archaeon
GTCGTAGTTCACCAACGCGCACGGGCGATCGTCGACAAGGCTGACGCCCTTGAGCTCGAGGGCCAGCTCACCGTTTCGGAAGGTTGAGCCCGGCCGAACCAGCCCGGCGAGGCTGACCGGTGCTTCGGTGAAGGCCCCCGGAAGCACCACTCGGTCACCGACCGCCTTGAGCTGCTCTATCCCCTTCACGAACTTCATCGGCCGGGGAAAGACATCCGCGAGCGCGTGGAAATCCACGAAGTTGTTGTAGGTCGCGTAGCAGATGTCGGGAGCCAACTCCTTCCCCGAGCTGTCCCGCAATCCCGCGAACGGATTCTGAGGAATCCCAAAGAACGGACCCGTGTGGAGTGTTCCGGACAGCGGATCAAACTGGTAGCTGAACCGTCTCAGCGCGGGCAAGGTCACGATGGGATCGCTGTTCATCTGCAGGCCGAACTCGTGGCACTCGTACTCGTCCAAGTTTTTGCTGGTCCGTGCGGCCGAAGTGCAGCGAAGTCGCAGCAAATAGGTCTCAACACCCGTGCGCCGTCCATCGAATCCCATATGGATGAATTGGGTTTGCATGTGGTAGTACTGGGTCGATGCCTCGCGATCCGCGGAGAACGTGAACGGAGCAGAGAGATCCTGGCGAAGACGCGCGAGAGCACGCTGCTTCGGCTCGCGAGCGTATCGACCGTTCGTGCCCGCGGGGTCTTCTCGAGTCGACATGGTGACTGTCCTGTCGAACATCGAGGTTCAGACGTTACTTAAGTCGGCGCGGATCACAAACTACATTCTAGCCCGCGACAGGCCGTGACCTCGCGACTATCTCCCCAAACATGCCGCTCGCGGCCCGGTCGCGGAGCTTCGCGGGCGCCCCGGTCCGCTCAAAACCGTGCGACGAACGAATGGGAGACGCCAGCCCATCGGGCGAGGTGCAAGCCGGACCGCTGCTTCTCGGATATGGTACCCGTTCGGTGGCAGAATCGGTAGTGCCCCGCTCGGGGCTATCGTTCGAATCTCGCCGGGGTTGTCCGTGAGATTGCCCGGCTCCATGCAGTTCGTGGAAGTGCCCCACGCCGTGGGTCTCTAGCCGACACCGCCCCCGGGAGCGGGTCGAGGAGGTGCGTGCGGAGATTGACGGGGCCGGGTAGCTAGAGATGAAGGACGAACCAACGAACGATCTCTCGTGTGGCCCGCACTCGATTCGCCGTCTTCACGAAGCCGTGTCCTTCGTCAGGGAAGAGGATGAGTTCGACCGTGACCTTGCGCTTCCGAAGCTCGGCGACGACTTGTTCGGCCTCGACAACGGGAACGTTGGTATCGTTCGCCCCGTGGAGGACCAGGGTCGGCGCCTTCACCCGGTCGATCTTGTGAATGGGAGAGAGCGCCCGCAGCATCTCGCGCTGGGTCTCGGGGTCCCCGTACTCCACCTTGGAGACCGCACCCATCCAGGGTTCGCTCTGGGCAAAGAACGTCTCGAAATTGACGATCCCGAACAGGTCCGCGCCCGCGGCGAACAGGTCGGGGAACTCGGTCAGGGCGGCCATGGTCATGTAGCCGCCGTAGGAGCCCCCCATGACCCCGATTCGGGCGGGATCCGCTACGTGGGCGTCGACGACCACCCGGACGCACGTCTCGATGTCCCGTACCGCGTTGACCCGAAGGGGGCCATTATCGAGGTTCACGAACGACTTGCCGAAGCCCGAGGAACCTCTCACGTTCGGTGCGAAGACCGCGATCCCTTGCGCTACCAGTGCCTGATAGGTCTCGTTGAGGTGCGGCCGCTCCTGACTCTCCGGCCCCCCGTGAAAGCTCATCACGAGGGGTCCGGGAGAGAGGGACCCCGGGGGTCGGTAGAGCCATCCCGACAACGGCAGGCCGTCCGCGCCGGGGAACCGGAGCGCCACCGGACGGATCAGTTCCTCCAGACGGACGCCGGGATGCGGGCTCCGGCTCAATTGGCGGAACGAGCGGTCGCCGGGGCCGATCACCCACAGGTCCCAGGGCAGCGCCGCCCCGCTGAAGGACGACGCCAAGCTCCGACCGTCGCGCGAGAAGGTCGCACCTTCGATCGTCTCCCCCGGGAGGGCGGGCCCTCGGGTCACCTGTCCCGAATTCAGGTCGACAAAATCCAGCTCGCAACGACCGCCCACGTTCCAGAAGAGCGCCGCCCTTTGCCCGTCCTTGGTCGCGTCAAACCACTCCAGGTCCGCATCGTTTCGGGCGGCCAGTACCTCGAGGGGTTTCGGCGACCGGTCGGCCCGGAGCTCCATGCGCGCGAAGTGGACGAATTCCGAGCCGAGATTGGAGGAGAGGTAGATCGTGGAACCGTTCGGCGCGAAGCACGCCTGCCTAACGTTCGCGGGGCCGTCATGCGGCGTCAAGAGTTTCGCCTCGCCGGTCGAAACGTCGGCGAGGTAGAGGTTCGAATCGCTTCGCTGGGGTATGACCAGGGTCAACGCGAGGTCCCCGCGAGGGGCGAAATCGACCACGTCCCCGGTCCCGGGGGTGTTTCCGAGATGCTTCACCTCTCCGGTCCGGATTTCGAGGGCGACGGACTCGAGCCGGGAGGGGTCATCTTCGTTCGTGGAGTATCCGAGGAGACTTCCGTCGCGAGACCAACAGTTGAGCCAGTTGTTCGTTGCGCCGCCCTTGGTGAGCCGGCGCAGTTCGGAGCCGTCGGGCCGGACGAGGCAGATCTGCCCGTTCATCCCTCCGCCGGGAGTGAGCGTGAACGCGATCCACTCGCCGTTCGGCGACCAGGCCGCGTCCAGGACCGGGTCGTCAAAGGCGGTCAGCGGTTCGGGCCACCCGCCCTCTACGGAGACTTTCCACAGTTGGGGCGACCCGCTCAGGTCCGAGACGAAGGCGACCGTCCGGCCGTCCGGTGAGAACGACGGATGGTAGCATCTCCCGATCCGAGCGAAGGCCTCGATCTTCCGGGCGAGCTCATCCTCGACGCCCGCGACCTTCGGTCCCTCCATCGGTCGAGCGAACGCCCAAGCGGATGAAAGTCGTTGTGCCCCTGGGCCGAGTCCGGAGTGCCCTCCGAAACACTCGGGATTCTCGCGGCCGCACCCGCAGCGGTAGGCCCTTCCGGCCCTCGGAGAACGCCCCCGCCCGGGATCGCGGGATTTACTACCCGGAAAGAAAAGGCCTAAGCACGGGACGCAGTTTCGGAACGTACTCTACGGGAAGCGAACCCCGATGAAGGCGTTCCCTCTTCGCCGTCCGCCGGAACCGCGCCGGGGCCGGACGTTCCCGGAGGCCTCGGGTGCCAGGATGGTCGGCCTTGGCGGTCGTTAAGCCCGTCGTCCTCCGCAGCATGAACCGGGCGCTCCGCAACCTCGGAGGGGAAAAATCCCCGGTCCTCGCAGGACACAAGCTGCTCTATCGTTGCAACCTCGAATGCAAGATGTGTCCTTTCTGGAGACGGGAGGATGAGGAGCTCCTACCGCTCCGGGACGAGATCCGGATCATGGACGCTCTCGCTCGTGCCGGCGTTTCCTTTCTCGGGTTCGAAGGAGGCGAGCCGCTTCTCCGACGGGACGTGGGCGAGATCCTCCGGGAGGCGCACGCGCGCTTTCACACGTCGCTCGTGACGAACGGCTGGCTGCTCGAGCAGCGCTTGGCCGAGGTCGCCCCCCACCTCGACCTTCTCTTCGTCTCCCTGGACGGGATCGGACCGACGCACGACCGGCTCCGGGGGATCCCCCGGTCGTTCGAACGAGCGGTTCGGGGGATCCGAGCGTCGCGCTCGGAGGTCCCCACCCTCATCAGCCACACTGTCACCCGAGACAACCTCGACCACGCGGAACGGGTCGTGGAGCTCGCCGAGCAGCTCGACATCGGACTGACCGTGCAGATCGCCTACGACTACCGGACCGCGGACCCGATGTCCCCCGAGCGCGCCCGGCTGCGGCCGACCATCGAGCGGCTGCGGGACCTTCGGCGAAGCGGCGCTCCGTTGATGGAATCGGAGAGCTACTTCG
>JASHYY010000031.1 GCA_030042815.1 Thermoplasmata archaeon
GAGGTCCAGCAGATCTTCAACATGGGCGACTTTGTCAAAGCGTCGCGGGCGTCCCAGGAGATCCGGACCCGCGCGCAGCAGCAGCAGCTCCTGCGGAGCGAGGAGGCGGTCTCGCACGCGAAGCTCTCGCTGGTCGAGCTCGAGACGATGGGCATCGACCTTACCAAGTTCCGCGCCCAGCTCGACGAGGCGCAGGCCGCGGCTCGCGGCGGGCGCTCGCTCGAGGGGTACAAGATCGCGACGCGGCTCGAGGAGTCGGCCGGTCGCGCGCGCGCGACGGCCCACGAGATCCTCGACGAGATCACCCGCGCGCAAGACCTCCTGAGCCAGCTGCGCGAGAGCGGCGCCGACCCGAACCCCTTCTACGAGCCGCTCCGCAACGCCCGCCTCGCCGTCCAGGCGCTGGACTTCGACGCAGGGCGCACCCTGCTCGAGTCGGTCCAGCAGCAGCTGAGCAACGAGGCCGCGCGGCTCGAGACGACCCGCCTCCTGGCCGAGGTCGGCCTGTTGATCGAGGACGGGCGACGGCTCTCGATGCCGATGGACCCGTTCGGGGGTCGGCTCGAGCAGCTCAAGACCGAGCGGGCGACCGCGCCGCCCGAGGCCACGCGCACGGGCGCCCGCCAGCTCCACGAGGAGCTGATCGCCATCCTGCGTCCGGTCCTGGACGAGAACCTACGGGCGCTGGAGCGCGACCTGGACGTGGCGCGTTCGGCGGGCGTCGAGCTCTCCAAGATCGTGGCCCCGCTCAGCGAAGCCCGTCGGCGGATCGGACTTCCGGTCCCGGTCGGCGCGGCCGCGCTGCTCGACGCCGCGCACGCCGAGCTCACCTCGACCCGGGGGTTCGTGGAACACGCCGAGCGGGTGACGAAGCGAGCTCGCGAGGCGCTCGCCCAGGCCGACCTGCTCCACGTCGAGGCGACCGCCCAACGTCAGGGGATGGAGCGGCTCGAGCGCCTGCTCGCCGAGCGTCAGTACGCGCGGGTCATCGAGGTCGGCGGGCCCCTCGAGCGGGACCTATTGCAGGCGACCTACCAGCACGTTTCGAAGACGCTCGCCGGATTCCAGGCGACCGTGACCCGCATCCGACATTCCGGCGTCGACACCTCGCTCGCGGAGAACCTCCTCCACCAGGCCCGGATGGCGCTCGACGAGGGACGCCCGGTCGAGTCGCTCCAGCTCGCCTCGCGCAGCGAGTCCGAGCTCGAACGGGCCGAGCTCCAGCGTCGGGTCGCCGAGGGCTCGATCGAGGCGGCCGGCCAGACGATCCAGCGGGCCGTCGCCGAAGGGGTCCTCGCCCCGGTGGCGGCCGAAGAGTTCGAAGCCGCCCGGGCCGCCTTCGAACAGCGCGCGTTCCCGGACGTGCTCGTGCGCGCCATGAACGCCCTCGACGCGCTCGGGGTCGCGCGGGACGGCTACCGTCGGGCGACCGAGTCGGTCGGCGCGGCGGACCGGCAGCTCGGGGAAGCGGTCGAGAACCAGGCCGACGTCGGCGAGGCGAGTCGACGGCTCGCGGAGGCGCGCCGCGCGCTCGAACTCGGTCAGTACTCCGAGGCGGTGCGCGCGGGTCGGGAGGCGACCGAGATGGCCCGGTGGGCGATCGAGCGCCTTTTCGCCGCGCCGCTCGGGGAACTCCGGCGGCAGGTGGAGGCGGCCCGGCAGCAGGGCCTGACGACCGAGGTCGACCCGTTGGACGCCCTCGTGTCCGAGGCCGAGACGACGCTCCGGTCCCGGGAGTGGGCCCGCGTTCGGGCGACGCTGGCCCGCGGCGACTCCCTCGCCCGGAAGACGTTCGAGGCCGTGGTCGACGGCCGCTGGCGCGAGGTCGAGGCCGAATACGCGCGCTCGAGCGCGCCCCCGCCGTCCGAGAAAGCCCGGCGCGAGGACGTCCGACGGCAGCTCACGGAGGCGCGCGAGCGCCGCGACACCGGCGCGGCCCTCGCCCTGCTCCGGTCGGAGGTCGACATCGCCCGTCGGCGGCACCGCGAGGAAGTCGAGGCCCGGATGGCCGAGTTCAAGGACCGTCTCTGGGTCGGCGAGCGGCTCGGGATCGACACGACCCCCGTGATGCAGACGTTCAGCGAGGGGCGCGTCGCGGCCGACGCCGGCCGACTGGAGGAGGCCGAGGCGATCCTCGCGCGCGCGAGCGCGGCCCTCGAGCCGGCGGTCCGCGAGCCGTACCACCGGCGCCTGAAGGACCTGCAGACCGAGGTGACGTTCGCCGAGGAGGGCCTCCACGTGAGCGTCGGGCTCGTGCGCGGGAAGCTCAAGGAGGTCGAAGAGGTGGAGCACGCCGGCCGCCTCCTGGACGCGGGGCGACTGCTCCTCAAGGCCGAGGAGGAGCTCAACCTGCGGAAATCGCTCCACCGGGAGCTGATGAACCTTCACTACCTCATCGACGCGGCGCTGGCGCGCGCCCACGACCGCCATCTCGACACGTCGGCCGCGCGGGCCCTGCTCTCGGAGTCGATCCGCCTGCGCGATACCGACTACCCCGGCGCGCTCGAGAAGGCCCGCGAGGCGTTGAAGAAGCTGCAGGAGGAGGGCGCGG
>JASHYY010000032.1 GCA_030042815.1 Thermoplasmata archaeon
CCGATCGCGGCGGACAACGTGGCGCTCGGCAGCTTCATGCTGACCGGGATCCCGCCCGCCCCGCGCGGGGTCCCCCAGGTCGAGGTGAGCTTCGACATCGACGCGAACGGGATCCTCAACGTGTCGGCGAAGGACCTCGCGAGCGGACGCAAGCAGGGGATCACGATCTCGGCCTCGAACAAGCTTTCGAAAGACGAGGTCTCCCGCATGGTCAAGCAGGCGGAGGAGTTCGCCGAGAAGGACCGGGATCGCGCCGAGCTGATCCAGGCCCGCAACACGGGGGAGTCGCTCGCCTACGAGGCGGAGCGGCTGGTCTCGGACCAGAAGGACAAGCTGTCAACCTCGGAGGCCGACGAGATCCGGGCGAAGGTCACCGCGCTGCGGGACGTCCTCGGCCGCAAGGACGCGAGCAAGTCGGACCTCCAGCGGGCGACGGACGACCTCACCCGCGCCCTCCACGCGGTCGCGCAGAAGCTCTACCAGTCGGGCGGGGTCCCTCCGCCGGGAGCCCCGTCCGAGGGGCCGTCGGCCGGGTCTCCGTCCGAGCCGCCCTCCTCGACCGGCGCTCCGGGCGCCGTGGACGCCGACTTCAAGGTCGTCGACAAGGAGAACGGGAAGGAGTCCGGGTCGTCGTAGCGCGGCCGGACCGTCCCGCTCAACGGCCGCGCAGCGGCCGGGGCCAGGCTCGCCCCTTCGGCGGACCGACGTAGTCGACGTCCGGACGGATCAGACGGTTGTTCGACGCCTGCTCGATCGCGTGCGCCGTCCAGCCGACCGTCCGCGCGACCGCGAACGTCGGCGTGAAGAGGTCGCGGGTAAGCCCGACCGCCTCGAGGACGACCGCGCTGTAGTACTCCACGTTCGTGTAGAGCCGGGCCCCCGGCCGCGCGCGCCGGAGCGCGGCGAGCGCCTCGCGCTCGACCGCCTCCGCGAGCGCGAGGCGCGCCGGGTCGGCGACCCCCCGGGCGAGCGCGTGCAGGACCTGGGCCCGCGGGTCGTCCGTCTTGTAGGCGCGGTGACCGAACCCGTACAGCACCTCCCGTCGGGCGAGACGTTCCCCGATCCACTCCGGCGCCCGCTCGGCCGTGCCGATCGCGTCGAGCATGTCCGACACGCGGCTCGGAGCGCCTCCGTGCACGGGACCCTTCAGCGTTCCGAGCGCGGCGGTCGCGGCGCTGATCAGGTCGGACTGCGTCGAGATCGCGACCCGCAGCGCGAAGGTCGACGCGTTCATCGCGTGGTCGGCCAGGAGGTCGAGGTACCCTTCGAGGGCCGCGACCCGGGCCGGGTCGGCGGCACGCCCCGTGACCATCCAAAGATAGTTCGCCGCGTGCGAGAGGTCCTCCCGGGGCTCGACCGGCGGCAGGCCCCGAGTCCTCCGGACGAAGCGGGCCAGGAGCACCGGGGTTCGGGCGATCAACCGAAGGCCCTCGTCGACCGTCGGAGGATAGCCGTACGACCCGTCGCCCAGGGCCGAGAGTATCGTACGGAGCGCCTCGAGCGGCGGGAGGTCCCCCGGAAGCGCGTCCACCACCCGTTCCAGGGCGGGGGACACGACGTGGCTGCGGCGAAGTCCGTCGAGGACCTGCGGCGAGGGGTCGGCCTCGGGCGGGTCACCAAAGAGGAGGAGATGAACGACCGACTCGTACGGAACGCCCGGGACCAGGTCCCGTACATCGAACCCGCGATAGACGAGCTCTCCGGTCTCCCCGCCGACCCACGAGATCGCCGACTCACCGACGATGACGTCGTCGAGCCCTCTCGAGACCCGAAGCGGGCCGCTCATGGCGGGACGAATCGGACCCGGGCCATAGCGTGTGCGGGCACCGTGGAACCGCGCGGGCGGGAGGACTCCCTCCGACGCCGGAAACGCTAAAGACCGGCCTTCGGTCGCGCCGCCGATGACGGAGGCGCCGACCCACCTCCTCGAACGGGTCCTTCAGCAGCGGGTGACGCTCGTCCTCAAGGACGCACGGCAACTGACCGGCCAACTGCTCGGGGCGGACGAGCACATGAACCTCGTCCTCGACGACGCGGACGAGACGACCGCCGAAGTGCGACGGCACCTGGGCCGGGTCGTCCTGCGCGGGTCGAACGTCGTGACGCTCCACGCCCCGCAGGGGGCCGGGCGCAAGCCGGCGTGACCGTGCCCGCCGCCCCCTCGTCTCTCGAGAAGAGCCGTCCACGGACGCGGGGCGACGCGCTCGCGGTCCTGCGCCTCCTCGCGATCGCGGGCGCGGACCACAACCCGGTCGTGGTCACATCGCGCGAGCTCGGCGAGCGGATCGGTGTCAGCCAGCAGGCCGCGGACCGCTACCTGGTCGCGCTCGAGAAGCGGGGGTTCCTGACCCGTTCCCTCGCCCAGAGACGCCAGCGCCTCTTGCTCACGTCCGCCGCGATGGAGGTCCTGCGGTCGGAGTATCACGCCTACCGGCGCATTTTCGAGGGCCCGGCGAAGCTCGCGTTCTCGGGCACCGTCACGAGCGGCCTCGGGGAGGGGCG
>JASHYY010000033.1 GCA_030042815.1 Thermoplasmata archaeon
GATGCCGGTACCATTCCACCGTCTTTTGCGACGGGGATGGGGCCAGTCGGCCTTCCGCGAGCGCGGACTCGATCTCGCGGGCCGCGTCCGCCGGGGTCAGGGTCGTCCGGAAACCTAGCTCGTCCCGGGCGCGACGGAAGCTGACCCGGTACGAGCGGCGGTCCGGGTCCCCGTACCACTCCAGCGTCGGCCGTCGCGTCATCGAATCGGCCACGAGTTCGGCGAGCCGGGCGATCTGGTAGTTCTGCTCGTCCGAACCGACGTTGTAGAACCGACCGGAGACCGCCGACGGATCCTTCTCGAGTAGGTCGGCCAGGGCCCGGGCGGCCTCACGGACGTGCAGGAACGGGCGCCACTGGGTGCCGTCCTTCATGATCGGGATTTTTCCCGTGCTGCGGGCTCCCAGCACCATGGCGTTGACGGCGAGGTCGAATCTCATCCGCCCGGACAACCCGTAGAGGGTGGCAAAGCGGACCGCCGTGGGGCAGAATCGCTCGGTGGCCAACGGCAGGGTGTCTGCCTCGGCGAGGATGTTCGCTCGGGCGTAAGCCGTCAGAGGGTTCGGCGGAGTGGACTCGTCGAGCAACCCGTCCCGGAATCCGTAGACGGAACAGGAGGACGTCAGGACGTAACGGCCGACGCCCGCCTCTCGGGCCATCCGCGCGACCCGGGCGCGGCCCAGGTAGTTGATGTCGAACGTCTTCCAGGGGTCGAGCTCGCCTGCCGGGTCGTTCGACAGGGCCGCCATGTCGATCACGGCGTCGTGGCCGGCGAGCAGATTGCCGTCGAACCAGCGCACGTCGTCTCGAACGAGCCGGAGCCCCCCGTTGGACCGCAGAGGAGCGAACGGCGCCTCGCCGAAGAAGAATCGGTCGAGCACGGTAACCTGGTGCCCCCGCTCCAAGAGGAGCGGGACCAGGGAGGTACCGATGTATCCACCCCCGCCGGTGACGAGAACCCGCACGGATTCCGCCCACCCAACCCCAGATTAAATACGTTCTTCGATACGACCCCGTTTGCCACGCACCGGAACCGGCCACGTCGGGTAGGGTGAGGTCAACGAAGGGGCTCGTGCTCGCGGGAGGTCACGGTACGCGTCTGCGGCCGCTGACGTTCACCGGCAACAAGCACATGATCCCGATCGCGAACCAGCCGATCCTCTTCTACTCCCTCCGCCACCTCGCCAACGCCGGCATCCGCGACGTCGCGATCGTCCTGGGTCCGATCGAAGAGGGGATCCGGGAGGCGGTCGGCGACGGGAGCAAGTTCGGCCTCCGGGTCGAGTACATCGTCCAGGGGGACCCTCGAGGCCTGGCGCATGCCGTCCTGTGCTCCCGGGAGTACCTCGGCTCGGAGCCGTTCCTGATGTATCTCGGAGACAACCTGCTGCAAACAGGCGTCACGCAGTTCGTGGACCGGTTCCGACAGGTCGCACCGGACGCGGTCGTGGGCGCGACCCCCGTGACCCGGCCCCAGGGTTACGGAGTGGTTGAGCTCTCCGGGGACCAGATCGTCTCGATCGAGGAGAAGCCGACGCGCCCGCGCAGCAACCTCGCCCTCATCGGGGTCTACCTTTTCACCGAAGCCATCCACCCGATCGTAGGGAGCCTCACCCCGTCCCGACGGGGGGAGCTCGAGATCACGGACGCGATCTGGCGGTTGTGGCAGACCCGACAGCGCGTCTCCGTGATCCCGGTCAGCGGATGGTGGAAGGACACGGGGCATCCGGACGACCTGATCGAAGCGAACGAGCTCGTGCTCCAGAGCATGCCCCCCGAGAGCTTCCGCATCGAGGGGGTCGTCCCGCCGGGCGCCCATATCGAGGGGCCCGTGGCGATCGGTCCGGGCACCGTGGTCGACTCGAACGTCAAGATCGTGGGGCCGGTGGTCATCGGCTCCGACGTCCAGATCGGGAGCGGCTCGGAGATCGGACCGAACTGCGCCATCGGGAATCGCGCGTTCCTCGACCGGGCGACGGTACGTCGGTCGGTCGTGCTCGAGGGTGCGCGGATCGACCGGGTCTCCGTCACGGACAGCCTCATCGGGCGCAACGTGGAGGTCCGGGCGAGCCGGCCGACCCCGCACGAGTTCACTCTCGTGATCGGCGACTCCTCGCGGATCCTGCTCTAGTCGCAAGGGCCGTCGACTACCGCCAGAACTCGAGATTCTGGGTGAATCCCGCCACGTCCTGGGGGCGAGCGAGCGACAGTTCTCGAGACGGGTGCTCGACCGACCGGACTCGGGCGAGGCCGAGCGAACGCGCGACGTCGAACAGGTCCTCCACGGAGTGGCCGCCCCGCCGGAGGGCGCGGGGATTGCACTCGAGCACCACCCGAAGCTCCGGGGAGGTTCGCGCGACCGTCTCCATCCCCTTCAGGGCCTCCACCTCACCTCCCTCGGTGTCGAGCTTGACGAGGTCGACCCGATCCACCCCTTCGGCCCGGAGGAAGTCGTCCAGGCGCACCGCGTCGACCGATAGCGCAGCGGGGTCGCGCTTCGCCCGATCGATGTGGCCTTCGGCGCGGAACCGGTCCCGTGCGAACGCGACCCGCCCGGTCTCGCTCGACAGGGCACACCCGACCGCCCGCACGTTGTCGCAGCGATTGGAATCCAGGTTGCGGCGAAGGAAGTCGAGGTTGACGGGGTCCGGTTCGAACGCGAAGACCCGTCCTCGGGCGCCCACTTGACGGGACGAGAGGAGCGAGTAGTAACCGATGTTTGCCCCCCCGTCGACGATCGTCCAGCCGGTCCGTGCGGTTCGAAGAAACCAAGCCGTCAACGCCGGCTCGTACGTCCGCTCCCGGTAGGAGAGTGCAGCGGGAAACCCGGGGGGAAGAACGAGGCGGAGGCCTCCGGGTAGCTCCGCGACGGACTCGGTCGAAGAGGACGGAAGCAAACGGGGACCGGCCCAGAGCACGAGGGGCTCGAACGGCGCCCAGGCGTTCTTCGCGGCGAGCCAGTTCCGCGCACGGATGCCCGCCCGCCAGAGACGGTCCCGGGGGCTGGGGTCCCGTCGATCGAGGGCGACCCGGTCCGAGACCTCTGGGTCAACGCTCATCGCGCCCGGTCCTCCTCACGGGACACCCCGCGGGGAGGGGGCCCGCACTCCGTGGGATGGTGGCGATGAATCGGCCGGAAGTCGTAGGGCCACCCCGAATCGACGGTCCGAGAGGACGGTCAGCGCACCTGCTCGGCGGGCCGCGAAGTCGCGGAACGCCCGGTTCCAGGAGATATCGTCGCTCGTGAGCAGGCCTCCCGGCCGAAGGTGGGCGAACGCCCAGTCGAATTCGAACGACATGTTGGCGTACGAGTGTTCGGAGTCGTGGTAGAACAGCTCCACTTCGGCCGAATCGAGGGTGGGCAAGAGCTCCCGCGAAGGGCCCAGGAGCAGGCGCCAACGGGACCGCAGGTTCTCTGGGACAAGCCACCCCACGCCAAGTTCCTTCTTCACGTAGGTCC
>JASHYY010000003.1 GCA_030042815.1 Thermoplasmata archaeon
GACCCCGGTCACGGCCGGCTCGTTCGCGGCCACGCTCCCGGCGGGGGTCCGCTACTCGCTGAGCGCGACCGCGACCTCGGTCACGGTCGGGCCGAACGGGAGCTACGTGCAGGACTGGGCGGCGAAGCCGGGCGCCAGCTGCACCCCGACCGCCGCGGATTCCACCTGCCTCCTCCCGATGGTCGCCACGACGCAGCTCGTCTGGGTGAACGGCACGCTGACGAGCCCGGGGGTGGTCGGGACCGTCAGCGGCACCGTCTGGCTCGTCGGACCGTACCCGTCGGTGAACGTGACCGAGGTCTCCGCCGTCGACGGGTCGTTCGCCGCCCAGGTCCTTCCCGGCGCCTATTCCATCTATGCCAACGCGACCGGGCTCGCCTCCTTGCGCGCGGCCTTCGCGAGCACGGTCGCGCTGCCGTCGAACCCGCCCACCCTCACGCTCTCGCTCCTGCCGACCTGGACGGCGACGATCACCCTCGTGCCGCCGAACGGGACCGCCGCCGGTCTCAGCCCCGTGACCCTCACGCTGATGGACAGCGCCGGGAACCGGATCGTCTACACCGGGCTTTCCGGAACGAGCAGCGTGCGGATCGCGCTCCCCGCCGGGACGTACACGGTGGTGGCCGGCGCCTCCGGAACTCTCTACGGCGTGGCCGCGAACGCGACCGCCCGCGCGACGTTCGCCGTCGTCAACGGGAACGTCGGGGTCAACGTCGATCTGGCCTTCCGGCTCGTCTCCCGCGTCGACGCGACGCTCACGGGCGCGACGAGCGCGACGGTCGCGGCGGGCGGCGTCGCGACGTTCGGCTTCTCGCTCCGGAACACCGGGAACATCCCGGTGACCGTCACCCCGGTCGGCACTCCGGCGTACTGGACGTTCACCTTCAGCTTCTCCTCGGCCACCCTCGTCCCCGGCGGGAAGAACGTCTCGGGCGAGGTCTCCGTGCTGGTGCCCTCCGGTACCCCCGTCAACCACCCCGGCGTGACGATCGAGTTCGAGGTGTCGAACGGCACCGTGGTCGGCCAGGCGACGCCCGCTCCGACCGTCAACGTGGTCGGGTACTACGGGCTCGGGGTCGGTCCGGCGTCCGCCCCGGTCCAGGCCGGGGCGAACCAGTCGGTCGTGCCGTTCTACGTCGTCAACACCGGGAACCTCTACGAGAACGTCAAGTTCAGCGTCACCGACTCGGTGCGACTGGCGGGCCTCGGTTGGAAGGCGACGGTCACGGACGAGAGCTCGAAGGCGGTCACCTTCTCCGGGCTCCCGCCGACGGAGAACGAGACGTTCTTCGTGGTCCTCAACGCGACCGGGCCGGCGTTCGTGCCACCGGGGTCGGTCACGGTGAGCGTGGCGGTGCTCAACGCGAGCGGAGCGGTGCAGCGCACCGTGACCCTTTCGGTCAGTGACGGCAAAGTCGAGCCGCGCACACCGTCCGGGGGTTCGCCGGTCACGGTCACCGGCCCGTCGATCGGCACCGCGCCGTTCTCACTGCCGGAATGGCTCGTGCCGGTGCTCGTCCTGATCCCCGCCATCGCGCTGGCGGTCGGGGTCTATGCGGTCCGCTGGTGGCGGACCCGGCGGTGGAACCGGCGATGACGCGGCGGACCTACCTCGCGTTCGTGCTCCTCCTCTCGGTGGGCCTGCTCGTCTTCGGCCTCGGCACCGCGAGCTCCCCCGTACGCGGGGCGAGCGCGTCCTACGCTCCGGTCACCGGCTCGGTCTCGGGTCCGACCGTCCTCTCGGCCGGAGGCTCCGCGCACTACACCATCAACGGGACGGGGGGCCCCGCCTACGCCCCGAACGGGACGCGCGTCGGGAACGTGACCTACTACATCACGCTCGCCGCGTCCAACCTCACCGGCGTCTCGGTCACCCCAGCCCAGGACGGCCTCGTCGGGGTCAACGACACGACGCTGCTCACCGTCGGCCCGTACGTCGAGACCGTGACGATGACCGTGATGATCTCCTCGGTCTACGACGGGCAGAACGTCTCGACCAACCTCACGTACAACGTCGCCGTCGTCCAGCCGTACGTCGTGCGGGCGACGCTCGTCAACGTCGCCAACACGACCGTCCTCGCGTTCCCGGTCGTCATCACGCTCGACGGACAGCGCGTCGGCAGCGTCCTCGTCGCGAGCCTGACGCCGGGGGACCAGTACAACCTCTCGTTCTCCTACGCGACGACCGGTCTCTCGCCGGGCTACCACACGTTCTCGATCTCGCTCGCGGCGCAGCACGGGCTCGTCGTCTTCGCGAACGGCGCCGAGTCGTACTCGCAGACGTTCTACGTGACCGGCCCCGCACCGAACTACACGCTCTGGTACGTCCTCGGCGTCGTCGCGTTCGTCGGCGTGCTCTTTATATTGATGGCCCGGGTGGGCGCGCGCCGGCGGGGCGCGGTGCGCCGATGACCGCCGGGGCGGGGACGATGCAGGCCAAAGTCGAGCTGCGGTGCACGTCGTGCGGCCGCGCCGTGCCCGCGAAGGGGGCCACGCAGTTTCCGTGCCCGAGCTGCGGCGAGGCGACCATCGGACGATGCGCCCGGTGCCGCGACCAGAGCGTCACGTTCCACTGCCCGAAGTGCGGCTTCGAGGGCCCGTAGCAAGGATCCCCATGGGCCAGGTCGCCGTTCTCTTCCGTCTGATGCCTCAGGGCGTCGAGACCGACATGCGCGCGATGGCCGAGGCGGTGCGCGCCGCGACCCCCGCGGGGGTGACGATCCGTGGCATGCAGGTGAAGGACATCGCGTTCGGACTGAAGTCGCTCCTCGTCTCGGTCGTCATGGCCGATGCGGGCGGCTTCCTCGAAACGACCGAGCAGGCGTTCGCGAAGGTCCCGCACGTCGAGTCGGTGGAAGTGATGGAGGAAGGGCTCCTCTAGGAGACTTTCCGTCCGCGACGTCGCTCTCTCGCGCCGACCGGGCCCGGCTCCGCGGCCGTGGACGCTTCGGACCTACTTGTACGTCGACTGGTGGGTGGTCCCTTCGTCGTCGACGATCGTGATGCATTCCCCTTCGCACTCGAAGAGGCACGCTTCGCACATGATGCAGTCCGGGCCATGGATGACCGCGGACTTCTCGGCACGGAACTGGAACTTCGCCGCCACCGCCGGGTCGTCGACCACGTTGGGCCAGTTCTCGCGGGGTTGCATCTCGAAGACCGTCACCGGGCAGACGTCGCGGCAATGGCTGCACCCCGTGCACTTCTCGTGAGCGACCTCGACACTGACCATGGCCGACCTCGCTAGCGACCACCGAGGGCGGATATATTAAGTCACTCGCCCGGAGTGGTGGTCCGGCCCTCGGGCCGGGCTTTTCCACCGTGCGGAACCGTAGCTCGCGCCGGCGAAAACCGCTCGCTCGTCGGAGGCGCCGGGCTCACGGGATCTCGGCGGGGTTCCACATGCCGACCCGGCGTCCGTCGTGCAGCGCGTCGAGCCGGGCGACCTCCTCCTTCGACAGGCGGAAGTCGAAGATGCGCGCGTTCTCCTCGATCCGCTCCCGGTGCACCGATTTCGGGATCTCGAGGACCCCGTGCTCGATCCCCCATCGCAGCAGGACCTGGGCCGGGGTCCGGTGGTGCGTGTCCGCGACCGCCCGGATCGTCGGGTCGTCCATCCGGTGGCCGCGGGTGAGGGGCGACCACGCCTCGAGCCGGATGCCGTGGCGTTCGCAGTACCCGAGAAGTTCGGGGTCGTAGACGAACGGATGGAACTCGACCTGGTCGACCGCCGGGAGGACCTCGGAGTGAGCCCGCAGTTCCTCGAGGTGGCGGACCGTGTAGTTGCTGACCCCGATGGAGCGGCAGACCCCGTCGCGGCGAAGCTTCTCGAGCGCGCGCCACGCATCGATCCGGTCCTGGGGGGTATTCGCTTTCGGCCAGTGGATGAGGTAGAGGTCGATGAACCCAAGTCCGAGGCGCTCGAGGCTGGCGCGAGCCGCCTTCTGCGCGCTCTCGAACCCGAGCTCCGTGTACCAGAGCTTGGTCGTGACGAACACCTCCTCGCGCCGGAGCCCGCTCGCCCGCACCGCCGCGCCGACGTCGGACTCGTTGCCGTACATCGCCGCCGTGTCGATGTGGCGGTACCCAACCCCGAGCGCGTCCGCCACCGCCCGTTGGGTCACGTC
This sequence comes from Thermoplasmata archaeon, assembly GCA_030042815.1. GTDB lineage: Archaea > Thermoplasmatota > Thermoplasmata > Lutacidiplasmatales > UBA184 > Lutacidiplasma. The sequence goes on from JASHYY010000003.1 coordinate 4,128, forward strand.
GCCGGCGGGGGACTGGAAGACCCCGAGGCCGAGCATCGGGATCTCGACGCCCTGGTTCAATCGGACTCGGGGCGCGTTCGCGAGCGGGGTCTCGTGCGGCATGGCGGCCCCAGGGTCGGCGCCCCTTTATCGTGGGTGGGTCGACGAAGTCCCCGTTCGGAATCGCGGGGCGAGACCTCGGCCCCGCACCCGATCGTCGTACCCGCGCAACTGGACCTCGTGCTCGGGGCAGAGCGAGAACCCACGCCACGCGGCGGACGCGTCCTTCGGGTCGGCGTTCGCCGCGTAGACCTCGACTCGATGGGGGCGATCGTCGCAGGGTCCCCCGGCGCCCACGTCGGGGTCGCCGAGGATCGGTCGGAAGGCAAACTCGTAGACGGCCCCCATGTCGCAAAGCGGTCGCTGGAAGATGGCGCTCATCCTTTTCCGGCCCGAGGTCGCCCACGCGACCGACCCTACTTAGGGATTCGACCGGCCCCGTTCGTCCCACGGAGCCCCCGAAGCTAAGACCTCCCGGCGGCGTGGACGCCCGGAGCCGAGTCCGAAGGGCGGGGCGGAGGGTACGATG